>NZ_JACJPT010000074.1:0-25017 GCF_014696195.1 Sphaerospermopsis sp. FACHB-1094
GACTGGTGACTGGTGACTGGTGACTGGTGACTGGTGACTGGTGACTGGTGACTGGTGACTGGTGACTGGTGACTGGTGACTGGTGACTGGTGACTGGTGACTGGGGACTGGTGACTGGTGACTGGGGAGAAATATTTACCTTTTGACTCCTGAACTCCTGTCATAACTTCCTGACTTTTAGACCTTGACGGATCTTCCTCATCTGCCTGTAAATATAAAGACTTCCTTAACTGAGGGAAGATATTTTTTGAGAATTTCATAGAAAAATCTGTACTGCCTGTTACAATCTTGTTAAGAAAAGTTGCCCGTTACATTTTGGGAACGCGCAATTTGGTTTTGACTCTACTGAGAAGACAACACGAACAACGTTTTAAAATTTTTTTGACCAGCCCGTGGGAAGGCTGGTTTTTTATTTAACAACGTAGGGGCAAACCCCCCGTGGTTGCCCCTATTCGCTATTCTCTATTCGCTATTCCCTGTTCCTAGAAACTAAAGGTAGTTCTCAACGCCCCAATGACTACATCATTATTATTAGTATTATGGTCTGGTGCGGTTAACCAAATAACCCCAGGGGTAATAGTGATATTGTCGTTGAGTTTATATTGATAAAATGCCTCAATGTGATATGAGGTGTTTTGGTCTTTGAATTGTGTCAAGTTGGTACTTGTACTGGTAACTTTTGGCTCCATGCCAACGATAATACCAGCTAAGTTACCTTTTTTACCCAAGTCTCGGAAACCAAGGGTGACAGCATAATTCCAAATGTCAACATCTCCTCTTGCACCTGTTAACACATTACTGTTTGTATATCCACCCCAACCACCTAACACGAATTTATCACTAATGCCTATGGATGCTTGCACACCGTAGGAATTACTGGAAAATGAATTGCCTGTAAAAAAGTTAGATGTGGCGTTATTGCTACCTGTACCTAGTGGTGTGTTATAGGAATTGATGTAAGTTAATCCAAGGGTAATGCGATCGCTGGGTTTAACTGTCAACTGTGCCAAAGCACCATAGGGACCATCAAACAAACCACTTCCACTGGCAGGGTTATTAGCTGAACCATCTGAACCTGCTAAATACCCTAAACTTACTCCCACTCTATTACTAAACTGGTGTGTTACTCCCAAACCCGAACCACCTATTTGTCCATAAATTGGGTTGCGTGTACCAAAGGTAGATAAAGCACCAAAAGCACCATCACCGTCAAAAATGTTCACTGTACTGGTAATGTCATCTATTGCACCACCGGAGGCGATCGCTATTGCTTGGGTTTTCTCACTTAGAGGGAATCTATACGATAGTGTTCCCAGTACAGAAGTGGTAGTACCACTACCTGCAAAAGCCAAATTTCCTTCCCCTGTTAGCAAGTCAGGAGTGTCGATATTATTACTCTCAATTCTGGTAAACAGTGTATCTTGACCCGTAAAACTGCTGACAAATTCAATTCTTGTCCGCGCCCCAAGGGTAGTATTTTTATCTGCAATAGGTGTTCCGTTAACTTGATCACCTGATAAAACATCACTAACAACGGCTACAACTTGACCTTGCAGTTTAGTAGTGGTCGAAAACTGATTTGCTTCTAACTCAGAAGTCTTTGCTTCCAAAGCATCCACACGCCCCCGTAAGGTTGCTAGTTCCGCAGAAAATTCTTCTTGCAGTTTTTGGATAGTTGCTAAGTCTTGTTTTGTGACTCCATCAGCAGTTGCAGTAGCAATTAATTCATTCACCCGATCCAAACAAGCATTCAAACCTGCTGCAAATTCATACCTAGTTAATGCGCGATTTCCCCGATAAGTACCATTAGGATACCCAGCAATACAACCATAACGTTCTACTAAAGACTGTAACGCTTGAAATGCCCAGTCTCCCGGTTGTACATCTGACAACTGAGATACTGAAGTAACTTGTGATATTAACTCTTGCTGAGAATAATTAGTTTCTGTTTTCCCTGCTGGTTCACTTGCGAAAACAGATGTATTTGCACATAGTATAATGCTGCAAATAGCTGGACTGGTAAGATGATTCCACTTTTTAGCCATTTTTCCACACACCCATTGTTATTTCACAACTGTACCGAGAAGTTTATTTGCTACGTTTTTTAACAAAGCTAATTAAGGTCATTTTTACAACTATGTAGCCAAAAATCCCTCAGCACTTAAAAAAATTAATCTTAAAGCGGTCTCCCAGAAAAAAATGTAATCTACATTACTTAAATCAAAGCATCTTGTAAATAGTGCATAATTTTTGTTGTCAGTATTATGTGAAAATGATAATGGTTCTTATATTAATGTATAATGAGTATAATTTTCAATGGAAAATTGACCTAAAATCAAAAATTCTGCTAAAGAGAGGAAAAGCAAATGACAGTTAATCTTACAAAACAAGAGATAAAAGTCTATAAAAAGCCTATTGGGCTAATATTTACTCTATTTTGCTGTTTAATTGCCTCTGGTTGTCAGCAAACACAAAACAACACAGCGCAAAATGCGGTTCAGTCATCACCGTCACCAGTAGAAAAGGTACAAAACTCAGAAAAAACTAAAGTAGTAACTACGTTTTTACCCGTGTATTTGTTTACAAAAGCTGTAGTTGGAGATGTAGCAGATGTAGAGATTTTAATTCCACCAGGTACAGATGTGCATGAATATCAGGCCACACCGGATGATGTGAAGGCGATCGCCACAGCCAGAATTTTAGTAAAAAATGGCTTAGGTATGGAAGAATTTCTTAGCAATACCATCAAAAATGCAGAAAATTCCAAATTAATAGAAATTGATGCTAGTAAAGGTATTAAAGTAGTAGATGACATATCACCAGTAGAGGAAGTAAAAAGTCACGATCACGATCATGATCACAAACATGAACACGCAGAGGGAAACCCTCATGTTTGGTTAGATCCAGTTTTTGCCAAACAGCAAGTGATCAATATTAGAGATGGTTTAATTAAAGCTGATCCAGCCAATAAAGAAGTTTATCAAACTAATGCTGCCACTTATATTCAAGAATTAGAAAAATTAAATAATGAATTTCAGCAGACTTTAAGCAAAACACCCAACTGCACTTTTATCACCTTTCATGATGCCTTTCCTTATCTAGCCCAAAGATACAACCTCAAACAAGTTGCAGTTGTGAAAATTCCCGAAGATCAACTTTCACCAGCAGACGTAAAAAAAGCCGTCAATGCAGTGAAAAAGTACCAAGTAAAAGCTTTATTTAGTGAACCAGGAGTAGACAATAAATTACTGAATAGCCTTTCTCAAGATTTGAAATTAACTTTGTATCCTCTTAGTTCTTTGGAAACTGGGGAAACCAACCCACAATATTATTTCCAAGCAATGAGAAATAATTTGCAGAGTTTAGCAGCAGGATGTAAATAATTGATAATTGATAATTGATAATTGATAATTCAAAATCTAAAATCTAAAATCTAAAATCGAATGACTGACGAACAAGAATCAAAAACATTATTGCCAATATTAAAAGTAGAAGGTTTAACCGTCTATCAAGGAAGCTATTTAGCTATACGGGATGTTTCCTTTGCATTATTTCCCGGAACAGATACAGCAATAGTAGGACCAAATGGCGCTGGTAAAAGTACCTTGGTTAAAGCTATTTTAGATTTAATTCCTCGTAGTTCTGGAACAATTGAAATTTTTGGTCGCCCCATTTCTCGGTTAGGAAATTTGCGTAAAGAATTGGCATATATGCCACAAAACTTTATTTTTGATCGCAGTTTTCCTATTTCTGTGAGTGAGTTAGTAGAACTGGGAATAGGTGACAGGGAAAAGGTAAAAGGTCAAAATAAACATCTATTTTTATCCAATTTTTGGCAAAACAAACAAGAAAAATCAGCCGCAGTCAAAGCAGCTTTACAACGTACAGATGCTTATCATTTAAGAAATCAAGCTATTGGTACTCTTAGTGGTGGTCAACTAAAAAGGGTATTGTTAGCTTATTGTTTGGTAATTCGGCGAAAATTCCTAGTATTGGATGAAGCTTTTGCTGGGGTAGATATGCGAGGTGCGGCTGATTTTTATGCCTTGCTAAATGAGTTAAAACAGGAGGAAAATTGGACAGTTTTGCAGGTTTCCCATGATATTGATATGGTAAATCGTCATTGCGATCGCGTCATCTGTCTGAATCAAACTTTAGTGTGTTCTGGACATCCAGAAATTGCCCTTTCACCACAAAATCTCTTAGCAACTTATGGTCCTGGTTTTAGTCGTTATCAACACCATCATTAAATAATAGGGAATAGGGAATAGGGAATAGAAGTTTTAACATTGAACTTTATTTTCCCCAATCACCAATCACCAATCACCAATCACCAATCACCAATCACCAATCACCAATCACCAATCACCAATCACCAATCACCAATCACCTTATCTTTAGGATAGATTAAAATCATCGTCAAATCAAAGATATGAATTTATTGATTTATGTTCAAAGCAACTGGTTTTTGTTTGGTGTTAATAATTTTTCTCAATTGGTAAACTTATTACAATTCCCCTTCATGCAACGTGCCATTATCGGTGCTGTATTAATGGGAATACTGGGCGGTTTACTGGGTAGCTTTGTGACTTTGCGCCAGTTATCTTTTTTTAGTCATGCTGTTGGTCATGCAGCTTTAGTAGGGGTAGCATTAGGAGTGTTACTAAATACAAATCCTCATTGGATGTTGTTGCCATTTACTTTAATTTTTGGTGTAGTTGTCCTCTATTTAATTGACAAAACAGATTTAGCTAGTGATAGTGTTCTGAGTATAGTCCTATCCGGGTCATTAGCTATTGGTGTGATCCTCAGCAGCATGATTGAGGGATATCGTGGTAATTTGATGGCGGTATTATTTGGCGATATTCTGGCTATTGATAGGACGGATTTAATTTTGACGTTGCTGGTGCTGTTGGGTAGCAGCATTTTTTTATTGTCAACTTTGCGATCGCAAATTTTGTTAACCCTTAACCCTGATGTTGCCCAAGTCCAGGGCGTTCCTGTTCAATTATATCGCTATGGGTTTGTTATTTTACTATCTTTAGCCGTGGCGGTGGCAATTAAAGCTGTTGGGGTTTTATTAGTAAATGCTTTTTTAGTCATTCCCGCTGCTACAGCCAAACTTATCAGTCACCATTTTAGCCGCTTTCTCATTCTATCGGTGATAGTTGGTTCTTGTAGTAGCATCGCTGGAATGATGGTTTCTGGAGTGTTTAACCTGGCCTCTGGTCCGAGTATCGTTCTAGTGCAGTTCCTGGTGTTCGTCTTTGTTTTTGCTGGGGTGAAGTTCGGGAAGCAGGTAATAGGGAACAGCTGACAAGTGATGGGGGTGAAAGTCTTTTTATATATCGGTTTTCTCATCTTGGCGGTTGCTATCAAAAATAAATAAAATTTTTTTTGAGAAACCCCTTGACTAATCCTTTTTCCTCTGCTACATTTAGTAATCGTGGCGAACATAAAAAAAGCCCGCGCCGGGATAGCTCAGTCGGTAGAGCAGAGGACTGAAAATCCTCGTGTCACCAGTTCAAGTCTGGTTCCTGGCATATAATTTCAAAATTAATAATTAGGGTTTGCTGAATAAACCTAAAACCTTGATGTATCAAAGGTTAGAGGCTGATAAACACAGAAATTAGTGCAAGGGTTTTGAAGGGTATACCGGAAAAAGTGTGCATTTTTGGGGATTTCAAGAGATGGCAAAGAAATTTTCAAATCTCCTCCTGACTCCTGACTCCTGACTCCTATGCCCTCACGGAAAGACTTTCTCAGCAACCCCTAATTAATCCTTGCCTAGATTTTGCCTAAATGGTTTGAAAATCTAGGCTATTTTTTTGACAAAAATAAAATCTATAATCATATAGATATATAGTTTATCCCCTCACAATAGTATTATCAAAATTTTCGTCAGCAAGCAGTTTCAACATACTTCCCGTTCTGCTTTCCGTGCCAACAATCTATCACGCAACCCTTGGGAATCAAATCTTGCCTCATTTATTTTACGAATTTCCTGTGCTTGTTGCTGTCTTTGCTGTAGATACACTTCCACTTCTTGTTGATGATTGAGGTAGAAGGCAATGGTAGCATAGATATTAGCAAGTTTAAGGGATGGATAACAGTAAGCAATTTCCTCTGCTGTTGTTCCTTGTTTAAAAACAGCAATTACCGTATCTAGTGTTACACGAGTTTTGCCTATCCTAATCACGCCATCAGTGGTAAATTCCAATGGTGGGGGTTGAGATGTAATTCCTTCAGATAGATTCACTAACGCTTGTGCCATAATTAATAACAAGTTAGTTATGTTTAATGATAGCAAATATTGGTTGAGATATACCTTTGGATTTACTCCCATAGAAATACAAAGAATGATTCCTGAAGTATTCTCTTGAAAATGGACTCTAATTTATATCGCTACATAAAATTTTAGCAACTTCCTTAGATTTGAATGCGATAACATGACATTCAGTGTATTTACTCTTCAGGATTTCTCAAAAATGTCAAAAAAACCAGGTAAAAAAATTGCACCCATACCCATGTCAGCCGACATTAGTGTGGTTGATTTAATTAACAATTACTTCACCGCTTACAACTCTGCCCGGTTACGAGAAGCTTGTCAACTGCTAACTCAGGATATCTTTCAACCTGGTGTCACTGTGGGGGTGAGTCTTTCCGGTGCTTTGACACCAGCAGGTTTTGGAGTTTCCGCCTTAGCGCCTTTAATTCGTCATGGTTGCATTGACTGGATGATCAGCACTGGTGCAAATCTTTACCATGATATGCACTATGGTTTAGGTTTTGAATTGTTTGCGGGTAGTCCGTTTTTAGATGATGTCAAACTACGGGAAGAGGGAACAATCCGTATTTATGACATTATTTTTGGCTATGATGTTTTATTAGAAACCGACGCTTTTATCCGTAAAATTTTGCAAGCTGAACCTTTTCAAAAGCGGATGGGAACGGCTGAATTTCATTATTTGCTGGGTAAATATGTGCGGGAAGTAGAAAAACAATTAGGTGTACAACATTCCTGTTTGTTAGCTACAGCTTATGAATATGGCGTACCGATTTATACTTCTTCTCCTGGTGATAGTTCTATAGGGATGAATGTGGCAGCTTTGGCGTTAGAGGGTTCTAAGTTGGTGTTAGATCCAGCTATTGACGTGAATGAAACTGCGGCGATCGCCTATGCTGCACGGGAAACAGACGGTAAAAGCGCGGCTGTAATTCTCGGTGGTGGCAGTCCTAAGAACTTTTTGTTACAAACCCAACCGCAAATTCACGAGGTTTTAGGATTAGAAGAAAGAGGACATGATTTCTTTGTGCAGTTTACCGATGCACGTCCAGATACAGGCGGTTTATCGGGTGCGACTCCAGCAGAAGCAGTGAGTTGGGGTAAAATTGACCCGGATGAGTTACCGAGTACAATAGTTTGTTATACCGATAGTACCATTGCGCTGCCTTTGGTAACAGCTTATGTGTTAAATCAGTGCGAACCTCGTCCTTTAAAGCGGTTGTATGATAGACGGGGAGAGTTGTTAGATACTTTGCAAAAAGATTATTTAGCAGCGAAGGATAAACCAGTTGTTAAGGAAGGTGGGGAGGAAGTAGCGACTTATCCCTGCGGTACGCCGGTGAAGCGTTAGGTAAAACCCATGATCCGACTGGGAATGCATTCCCAGTCTCATAGCAAAAGTCATCTAAAGATGACTAAAAATACCTATCAATCTATAGTTTACTTTAGTGAACTTTGACTATTGCCCCTACATTTGTTCATCCAATGTCTATTTACTATTTTGCTTTGCGATTTCTGTTTGCACCACTTCGATATCTAACTCAAGTATACGCGCAATTTGTTCTACATTTAGCCCCTCATTTAACAGTCTAGGAATGGTTTTTAATTTAGTTTCTAACTCTGTTTCTTCTTTGACTTCTTGATAAAATCGAGTTTTTTGTCATTCTGTTAATCCAAACATTGCTTCTAACTCCTGACGGCTATAGGATGAGAACTTGTAAACTAGCATTCTTTCTACTAATTCTAAAAGATAATTTCGCAAAATATTCAACTGATTGCATTTACCAAAAATATGGATTTTAATGAAATTCTCAATATTTTATCGCAAACATTATCATTATCATCGGTTTCAAATACCTAAACTATTATGGTTTTTTATGGTTTTTATGGAGTGCTGCACACGAAGGTGCAGCGCACTGACGAAGGGGCAACCTAATAATAATGTCGCGTGATATTTTTTATATATACTTGGGTTAACTAATAGTAGAATCTATATATTTCTGTACAGAAGGTAATTGAAAAAATAAAAAAATATTTTTCCCTATTAATAAAAAATACCAACACCTGAAGAATTAAGATATCCTGCTGTTTTTTGATGAAACTGCTGGAAAATGGGAAGGTGATTTTTTAGTTTAATTAAATCAATTCAAAACTTACCCTATCTTCAGCATAATTAGCGACTAAAACAAACAACTTCAGCCATCGAGAACCTAATAAAATTTCCTGTATCTCATCTCCAGCAAATACAGGAACTTCAAACTCTTGACTATCTATTATTACCCTACCCAAATAAACATCAAAATCAGTTTCTCCTTGAGCCGTTCTTAACTTATCTTGATTTAAAAAAGTCCAATCAAGACTTTCTATATCTTGTTTATTCATAGCTAAAAACTCAGTAAATCCTGTATCCAAAATTGTTTCTACAGGAAAACTGAGATCATCCCCACCAATTAAATCAATTTCAAAATAAACTTGTCCATTTTCTCCAAATCTCCCCTCAATCATATTCTGCCACTAACTCCTGTTTCATTAATGCCAAAAATATGATGAATGACATGAGGATATTTTTCTCTGGCCATGTTACTGGCTACTTCTTTATCTTGATCAATAAAATAATCGCCGCTATCAGGTTCAATGGCTATGTACCAACCATAGTATTTATCTAATATCTCTGGTTTTAAACGCTCAAAAATTACCCAACAACGTTCATAAAAAGCCTGTCTTCTAGCTTTTTCTTGAGCTTTTCTTTCTTCTGTCCATTGAATTTCGGGAAATACTCGACCACGCCGTACAACTCTTTCGGGTGTAGATTGTGTCATCGTTGATTACCTGATTAAAGTTTATTCTAGATTTTAACATATTAGTGTAAAATAACCAATCTTTTTTTAGACAATAGCAATTTAATAAATAGACATTTTCACCTAAATTTATGGTCATTTAATTGAAGCTGGTAATGGGTAATTGATCATAAAATCCTAGTTGTAATCCTGTTAATCCTTAAATCCTGGAAATCCTGATTATGACAATTTTCTTAACCATAAAAAAATACCCATCCAGTTATTAATCTGAATGAGCATTTATCAAATAAAATGAAATCTACAATTCAATTATCAAACATTCCCATAAACAGGAATAGCAGCACCACGTACATCCTTAGCAGCTTCCGAAGCTAAAAAACAAATTACCTCAGCAATAGACTCCGGTTTTACCCATTTATCCGCGTTTTCTGCACCCATCGCTTCCCGGTTGGTGGGGGTATCAATGACACTGGGAAGGACAGTATTTGCAGTGATGTTAGTTCCTTTTGTTTCATCGGCTATGGCCTTAGTTAATGCTATCACACCAGCTTTAGCCGCAGAATAGGCCGCTAATTGTCCCGCAGGTTCTACACTAGCACGAGAACCCACAGTTACAATGCGCCCATAGCCATTTTCTAACATTCTTTTCAGGCTATATTTACAAGTCAAAAAAGTAGTATTGAGATTTAATTCAAATTCATGCTTCCAACTATCAAAGCTGTATTCATGAGTTTTTCCCATTGAAAAACCACCCACCAAATGAATTAAAACATCTACTCGCATCATGCTATTAATGACTTGTTTTACAGATGCTTCATCTTGTAAATTAGCCGGAATAAATTTAATTCTGGCAATATCCGCTGGTGATAAAATTCCTTTGAGTCTTTCCACATCTTTAAGACTACGATAAGGAATAGTAACATCAGCACCTTGGGCTAAAACTGCGGGTGTGACACCTAAACCTAGTCCACCAGTACCACCTGTAAGTAAAACTTGTTTTCCTTTCATGAAAGATGCACTTTTTTAACCTTCATGAATTAAGATAACGCAATTGCTGATTTATACCAATCCAAAATCTAAAATCTAAAATCCAAAATCTAAAATCCAAAATCTCAAATTCCATGACTATGGATATATTTTACTACCCGCACCCACGACACCAATTTTATGACGATAGGAAAGTTCAGCACCAAACCACCCGGTAATGCTGGTTAAAGTTCCCACAATTAATGATAGTAATAAACCCCAAGGTAGTAAATTTGATTCCGCATCACCCCAACGAATAATAAAATTCAAAGTTGTGAAAATCAGGATAGAAATATTCAGAATTAAATGCGCCCAACCTGCGGCACGTTTGCGGACTCTTTCTATTTGTAAAAAGTCACTCATGCCAATAACTGAAGCGATAATACCAGTAACTAAACCTAATCCAATTAACCACACTGAAGCCCTAGCCCAAAAATAATCTCGCGTTAACCAATAACCAAAATCACTACCTAAAGCTGCGGCTAAAAAAGCTATGGGAAAAATTATACTCAAAGGATGTAAAGGATGTCCCGCTATGGATACTGTGCTGGGTACACCACTATCTAAATATTCTCGATCATCGCTTTCAATAATTGGTGGTAAATTGGGAAATGGTGTAGAATTTGGTTCTGTAGTTGCCATCTTTTCATCTCCTATTATTCAGCAGTAGGAATTTTCTCAACATTTTCTCCCCAACCTGGATTTTCTGACATAATCACGTAATCACTTAATTTATTATAATTTTTATAATTTACTATAATTTACTATAATTTACTAATTAACTATCTTTGAGCAAATCTAGAAAATTGAGCATAAAAATTTATCTATCTAGGGATGGAATAAAAAATCTATAATTATATAACTTACAGTAGAAGCAGACATAATTAACAGATATTTGTGGTGTTTATTTCTGTTTTAATCACAACATTCAAAGGGTTTATAATAGCAATTGATTATGAAACTCTGGCTAAAACAAAGAGGGCAACCACAGGGGGTTTGCCCCTACATCTGACTCCTGACTCCTGGTATATATCCTGTTTTTCTATCCAGAGTTAAGAATGTAATCGTTCAAAAGAAAGATGGAAAATATCTAGTGATTATGCGAACCTGGGATTGGTAATAAATACGATTACTTGCGATTACTTTAGCTAGGAGAACTCAACATGGTAGCCACTTTAGATGATACAAAACGAAATGCTATTGCAGTAAAATTGGCAGATATGAAATTACTGCAACAGTTAATTATTGATAATGAAGAAAGATTTTTAAGAGAATGTAGTGATGGTGAAATTGCTAATAATCTCCGCAAAATGCTAGATGATGACCGGAAAAATCAAGGTATTCTTGATACTGTAGTAGTTCAATATGGCATTCAAAAAAATGCAGAATCTACAGTACAAGAAATGGTGGCAAAAGTTCGCAAATTAATGCAAGGTAATGAATTAAGTTTCTTTGAAAAAGTATTTCAACATGAGTTATTGAAGCATCAACAAGTAATGAATGGAATTACAATTCATAAAGCTGCCCAGAAAGTTGGTGCTGATGTGATGGCAGCAATTGGACCTTTAAATACTATCAATTTTGAAAACCGCGCACATCAAGAACAACTGAAAGGAAGTTTGGAAATTTTAGGAGTGCGGGAACTAACAGGACAAGATGCAGATCAAGGAATTTGGGCAAGAGTTCAAGATGCGATCGCCGCTATTAGTGGTGCTGTGGGTAGTGCTGTCACCCAAACTTCTGATAAGCAAGATATGAATATCCAAGATGTTTTACGTATGGATCACAATAAGGTAAATATCTTGTTTACAGAATTAATGCAAAGCAATGATCCGCAAAAAATTCAAGAATATTTTGGACAAATTTATAAAGATTTGAGCGCCCATGCAGGTGCGGAAGAAGAAGTAGTTTATCCGCGAGTTCGTCCTTTTTATGGTGAAGCTAACACCCAAGAATTATATGATGAACAAGCTCGCTGGGGTCCTTGGTTTGAAGAATTAAGAGGTATTAGCCCTGCTACACCACAATTTAAAGACAGACTCAGACAAATTTGGGATCAAATTGGCGATCATATTCGTCAAGAAGAAAGCACAATGTTTGCAGCTATTCGTAATAACATGAGTAGCAGAGAAAGTGAGGAATTAGCTAGACAATTCAAAGCCGCTAAGAGCAGAATTCAAGAAAGAATGGGCGGAGAAACTAGAACAGAAGCCGCTGTCTAGAGTTGCTTACTGCTTCATATTGTAAGGGTTTAGCAATGCTAAACCCCTACTCCTCAATTCTGTACTAATTCATCTTATTCCTAACATTCGATTCACTTGTGCAGACTGTAAAGGTTTGCGTTCTATATTCTGGAAAAACTCAACTTCCTTTAAAAAAGAATAGGCTGTTTTAAAATTACTTAAATTCAGTAAAACAATATCTTCATATACTGTATCTTCGGGAACTTTTATATCTACAAATAATTCTTGTAGGTTATTTTGCGCTATTGCCAGATTCAAAAATTTTAAAAATGATTGCCGTTTTTTAGAACGAACATTCAACAAGTACCAGTTATTACTAATAGGTTGAGACGATGAAGATTCTAAAGATTCTATTGGTGGCATAGTGATGAAGTTGATGTGAAAATTGAAAGCTCTGAGCTATCTTAGAACTTGAGTTAATGAATAGTAGCCAAAACCAGATTTTTTAACTTACTACTACTCCCTTCTTGCTAAAATCTCTAACAGATTACTCCTTTTCTTCCTTTGCGTACTTTGCGTACTTTGCGGTTAATTCATCAAAAAATTTGCGAACTACACCGGAACAAGAGTAATTAAAATAGTATAGCAGGAATTTTCTCTAACTTCACCTGTAGCAATAGATTTATTCATGAGATTTATTCATGAGATTTATTCATGAGATTTATTCATGACAAATATTCATAAAAAACTACTCCCCAGATGGGGAGATATGCAGTAAATTAACATCTAAAAAATAATCGCTATCGCTGTAATTTATTTAGACTTCCAATATTTATAAGCTGCATAAGCTAATGTCACCACTCCAGTAATAATTGCAGATTCATCAACTTCAAATTGAGGATGATGTAAAGGATGATTGATGATTCTATCTTTATAGCCTACACCTAAACGAAACATCGAACCAGGGGCGTGATCCAAATAAACAGAAAAATCTTCCGCACCCAGGGAAGGTTCGGGTAAAACTTGCACGCGATCGCTACTCCAAGCTTCTTCTGCTGATGACTGCAATAATTGTGTCAAAGCATAATCATTTTGTACACTGGGTACACCTTGACGATAATTAACTTGATATTTTGCATCATAAGAATTACAAACATTAGCAACTATATTTTCGATCCAATTTGGTAACTGAGCGCGAGTTTCAGGATGGAGCGATCGCACTGTACCCAATAACTGTACTTTATCCGCAATCACATTCGCCGCTCTACCGCCATTAATCTTACCAATACTCAACACCACAGGACGCAAAGGATTTTGAGTACGGCTAATAGCTTGTTGCAATGCGGTAATTACCTGTGAAGCAATCCAAATCGCGTCCACAGCTTCATGAGGACGCGCCCCATGTCCAGATTCACCCAAAATCATAATTTCTAAATCGTCTGCTGCCGCTGTTAATGCCCCATAACGAATACCCACAGAACCAGCAGGAATAGAAGGAAAAACATGAACACCTAAAATAGCAGCAACATTATTCATTGCTCCATCTTCTACCATCCAATTTGCACCTTGGGCAATTTCTTCCGCTGGTTGAAATAAAAACCTGATTTTACCACCCAACTCATCAGCTATTTGGGACATTACCATTGCTGTACCTAAACCTACCGTAGTATGTACATCATGTCCACAAGCGTGCATCACTCCTTCTGTTCGTGAAGCATATTCCAAACCGCTACGCTCTTGGATGGGCAAAGCATCCATATCAGTGCGAATTGCCAACACCCTATCATCATGGTGAGTGCTGTGTAATTCGCCGATCACACCAGTTTTACCCACCCCTTCTACCACGTGCAACCCACTAGAAGACAAAACACCAGCCACAAACGCAGCAGTTTGATATTCTTGGCCGCTGAGTTCTGGGTGTGAGTGGATATGACGACGAATTTCTACTAAGCGAGGTGCAAGGTTATTTGCTATCTCTTTGATCCGGGTTAGCATTTAATTGAATGTAATTTACAATCTTTGTTCTTATCATAGATAAGTGTCAACTAGGAAAATGCTTCCATCTGACAAGATATTTAAGAAGCTGTGCAGAGTTAAGGGTTTGACGCTCCCCGCCTTAAAGGGAATTGGGAATTGGGAATTGGGAATTGGGAATTGCTAACAGTAAATAAATTAGGGTGTACCTCACCTCATGAGACTGGGAAACGCTATATATAGTCATCCGGTTTGATTTCTGAATTTATCTGTGTAGGCAGGCAAGAGGCAATAGTTCGACTTCGCTCACCAACCAGGCACTCATGCAAAAGGCTTTTAGAGAATTTTGGTGTACGGAGTTTTTTTCAATAATCAAATAGGAGTCTTATATTGTTGCTTGACTATTATTGTGTTCCTATTCAATCAATAACACGATAGCTAGATACTGTCCATCTAATTTTATAATTATAATAATTGGAAGTGCTTATACTTCTTTAACTTATTCAGATTGTAAGCTAAATATCCGATAGCAATTTCCAAGTTGTTAACTTACCTTTTCTCATTTCCAATATCCTGATTATTACAAGTATAGATTTAAATAATCAACTTAGAACCCCGACTTCTATGATTAATATATCATTAATTGACAATATCAAAAAAAATCGAGGATCTTAATTTATCCTAAGTTTGCAGTTTTCCAACTTGCTAAATCTGCTAAGGATCTATCTCGATAACGTCCATATTTTTCGGGTTTACTTTTTATTTTCACACCCAAATCTGGTACAATACCAAAATTAGGTGGCATGGGTTGAAAATGCTTAGGTGCAGCAGAACTGATAAACTCAAACAAAGACCCCATCATGGTAGTATTTGGTAATATTAAAGGTTCTTTTCCTAAAGCTATTCTCGCTGCATTTGTTCCCGCTAACCAACCACCAGCAGATGCAGCAGTATAACCTTCTGTTCCTATTAATTGTCCTGCTGCTAATAAAGTATGACGTGCTTTAAATTGCAAAGTGGGTAACATTAATTGGGGTGCATTTAGAAAAGTGTTGCGGTGCATAACTCCCAATCTGACAAACTCGGCATTTTCTAAACCGGGAATCATTCTAAAAACTCGTTTTTGTTCACCCCAACGTAAGTTAGTTTGAAAACCCACCATATTCCACAGTTGACCGGCTTTATCTTCTTGACGCAACTGCACCACCGCATAGTTACGATCTCCGGTTCTACTATCAGTTAAACCCACTGGTTTAAGGGGACCATATCGCATAGTATCTTCCCCTCTTTGTGCCATTTCTTCTATTGGTAAACAAGCTTCAAAAAATTTCGCTGTTTCTCTTTCAAAGTCCTTTAATTCTGTTTGTTCTGCTTGACGTAGTTCTTCCCAAAATTGTAAATACTGCTCTTTATTCATGGGACAATTAAGATAAGCTGCTTCACCTTTGTCATACCGGGAAGCCATAAAAGCGATCTCTTTATTAATAGAATCACCTAAAACAATTGGACTTGCAGCATCAAAGAAATTAAGATATTCCATCCCCGTAAAACGCTGTAAATCTGCGGATAAATCGGGGCTGGTTAAAGGTCCAGAAGCTAATACTACAATACCTTCAGGAATTTCTTTAACTTCACCTCTGCGGAAATCAATTAAAGGATGATTTGCTAAAGTTTGGGTTAAGTCTTCTCCAAATACTCCCCTATCAACTGCTAAAGCACCACCAGCAGGAACAGCGTGTTCATCAGCTTTAGAGATGATAATAGAACCGAGTTGACGGAGTTCTTCGTGTAATAAACCCGCAGCGCGATCGCTTGCCATTGCACCGAAGGAGTTACTACATACCAACTCGGCTAAATTTTCGGTATGATGGGCAGGACTGAAGCGTTTGGGGCGCATTTCATGAAGGATGACAGGAACGCCGGCTTGGGCTATTTGCCATGCTGCTTCTGTTCCTGCAAGTCCACCGCCTATTACTTGTATGGGTTGTTGTGTCATAGTTGTTTTTTGTAATTACTTGGTTTAGTTAAATATATTTGAAAATTGTTGAAAACCAGGCTATATGAGCATTTTTAGCTTACCTCAAAGGGGTAGTTTTGCAATCCGATTAAGCCACTCTTCTGCACTGGATACTGCCCAAATTAGCAATAGTTCCTCAATAATGACTTCAAGCGGTAACTTACGAGAAACAATGATAACGCCTGTACTTTGCTTCTTGGTAATAAACTGTGCAAACTCTGATGGCATTGTTTTACGATCATGGCTGACAAGGATACGCCCCTGCTGTGCAGCCATTTCCAATACTTCTGAATCTTTTACACCTTCTAAGCCAGCAACAAAGGCAGTTTGAAAATCAATGCTGGGTTCTCGTCGCAGAACTCCCGTTACAATAGACTGATTTAAATCAGCATCAGCTTGATAGCGAATATTCACAATTTCATCTGCTCTCTTGCTGTTTTCGCTGCCTTGAGTTTGTCATATAAAATAGGATCACTGGTTTGTAATGGTTGAGGCATAGCATCAAAAGCCGCTTCCTCATCTGCCAAGTAAGTATCAATCTCAGCGCGGTTAGCTAGATAAAACGTGATTCCTCCATAAACCTGTTCTAGCGTTAGCAGAGGAAAAGATTGAACGATACTTTCAGGTGATAAGCCTTTTCGGAAAGCATAGACAATCGAATCTAGAGAAATCCGTGTTCCTTCCACCCAATATCCATCGTTCCGATACTCTACGTAAGTTTTAGCTGCTATAACTGACATAAATTTACTCGCTGGTCTAGCTATTTATAATCATAATATGATTTGTTTTTTTAAACTTTCAGGAATATAAGTAGACACAATAATTTAAGGATGTGGTAGACTATATCCACGCCAACGAAGTAAAACTGCGGCTTGGGCTTTACGGAACATAAAAAGATCAGCTTCTTGTCTGAGGGATATTAAATTTAATCTTTCGTTTTCCGTTAATGCACTGCTAGAATTTTTTTCTAGTAATGTATTATATTCTTCCATATCTGCTGCGGTTTTATGACTATGGAAAATTTGCCAGAGAGTATTATCATCTAATTTATCTAAAGCTGCTATTTCCGCTTGAAATTCCTCTGGTACATCATCCCATGTTGGTGGACTACCTTTTCTTTGGTACAAAGGAAATCTGAATTTTAATTTTTCATCGTTTCCTTGTTCCCAGTCTCAGACTGGGAATGCAAAAGTGAGGCTCTGCCTCAGCATTAACATTGTACATCACTGGATCACTCATTCACCAACAATTGAAAAATTAGGAATAATTTTCATCTTTTAACCTGTTTCATCAAAGTAACTCTTCAGAATGTAAATAATTGCAGCACAAAATGGAGTTAATTGTCCATTAGAATCAAATTCTTGATATCCTTTAATTAGCAATTGAATTTCTTCGCTAGAACATCCATCAATCAGTGGTAATATCTTTTGAATTTCCTTACGTCGTGAAGTTTGTAATATAGGTTGATTCAGTCCTAGATTATCAATTGTTGCCTTTGCCGCATCCATCATTGTATCATTATCACTAGCTATAATTTCTCCAAAACCTGTATACCTAAAGTATTCAGCACAGTTTTCTAACAAGGGAGAAAGTGTCAAATTTTCATCATACCAATACCCTTTCTTTGGTCCACAGTGTTTTTGTGCAGGAGGTATTTTTTGAGGATTTTTCCAGTCTGGTTCGTCACCTTCTCCTGGACAAGAAGCTAAAAAATTAGAGTATTCTAGTGCTAAATTTGGATATGTTGTACGGGGTTTAAAATGTTCAATATGACTAACTTCTATTGTAATACGAACTCCACAATAGCAACATATATATCCTTGTTCTTTTAATAATTCATTGTGGACATCAATTTTTTCAGGTTTCTGAAAGTTATTCCAACTAGGTTTCCAATCATCGTTTTCTTGAGCTTTCCACTTGGAAAAACTTGATGGTTCTAGATTCTTTTTAATATATTTCATCTACCCAAAATCTCTCTTCTTCTAATCAGGACATCTGCACTGGCAAATTCTGGATCATTATATCCAATATCTTGTTCAAGACTTTGTTTTAATTGTCTAGCTTCAGCAATATTACCATTATCAATTAACTTGAACAACTCTAGAAAACGATCTTTAATTTCTTGTTTGCGGTCAGGAACATCCATTAAGTCTTCTAAAATTTGATTACTATCTCTACCATAGGAACTTTCTGGACGCTTGGCAATTATACCATCATTTGTTTTTTCTAAGATATAAATTCCTTGAGGTTTAATTTCTCCAATTACTTGCGGTGAATGAGTAGTAACTATAAACTGACAATGGGGAAATGTTCTAGTTAAAGCTGGAATAATTTTTCTTTGCCATTTGGGATGTAAATGTAGTTCAATTTCATCAATTAAAACTACTCCATAACCATCAAGTGGATTTTCTAACCCAGGGTTAGCAATAGCTAATCTTCTCGCTAAATCTCCTACCATTGCTAATAAGCATTTTTCCCCATCTGATAATTGATTAACTATTAATTCTTCACTATCTTTTTGTAATGTCATTCTCAAAGGAGAACGACGTACACGCAATTTAGTAAAATTAGGAATTAATGAAGATATAGCTTGTCTAACAGCTTCTAACTGTTTATCTCGATAATTAGGATTATTTTCTAGCCGTAATTCATTTTCTAAATCTTCTTGTTTTCTAAACCATTCAAAGAAAATTCTAAACTCGCTCCCTGTACCAGCCAGAGCATTTTCATAAGTATCTATTTGCGTAAATGAATGTTGTTTTTTGATTTTTAAAGGAATATCAAGAACTGCACGATTAGTTGAATAATAAATGATAACAGGAAGGTTATATTGTTCGGAGGAAGATAATTGATATTTAATATTTTCAACAATCTTGTTTATTTCGGATAAATTGCTACTTGTATCTTTAATGCGTCCTTTTTTAACCTTAGTTAAAGACCAAGTAAATTTTTGAGATTCAAAATTAGTTATTATCTCATTATGCGTTTCATTTTTTTCATTTTTTATGTCTTCCTCTGTAAATGATCTTCCTGAACCAGTCGAGTGTTGAATCGCACTAGAAAAGCGCGATAATAAAATCGCTAAACAATCAAGAATACTTGATTTACCTACACCATTAATCCCAATAAATACGGTTGGTTCTTTTTCATCAAAATCTATTGTTAAATCACCAATTCCCCGAAAGGATTGCATTTTTAGCTGCTTAACTCTCATAATTTTATAGCAAAGTTAGCAAAGGTTGATTATATTTTACAGCATCTTGGTAAACTACTCATTAACCCAGTAAAGAATATTTATTTATTTTCACTCTAACAACCACCCAAACAACTCACCAACCGTCAATTGTAAATCACTAGCAAAAGACGGTACAGGAATTAACATATCTAATTCATCAAATACTTCAATTTGCTGATTTGCATGATAAACAAAAATAGTCCTTTCACCTGGATCAATTAACCAACCCATTTGAGTACCATATTTTAAACAATGCAAAATATTTTTAGTTACCTTGGTCTGATTTTGATCAGGTGATAAAATTTCAATTGTCCAATCTGGATAGGTGAGAAATGTATTAGCAACTTCTCCATTTTCGTCACGGGGAATTCTATCCCAAACAAAAACCGCAATATCTGGTACTATTGAACGTCCACCAAAGGTACAACGTAATTCAGGAAATGCACGAGCGATTTTTTGAGGTTTGACGACAACATTAATCGCAGGTACAAGTTCACCTTGAAGTATACTATGTTTTCCCTGTGGCATCGGTTTCTGAATAATTTGACCTTCAATATACTCACTAGCTGGTTTCGTTTCTGGTAGTTGCAGAAACTCTTCCAATGTGAGAGTTTTTTGTATTGCGTGTACCATTTTAGTTAATTTCTAGAAAATATTTGTCTTTCAATCTTCAATTTTAAATTTAAGAATTTTTCTACTTAAATAAACTACCTACCACACAACTAAAACCAGGCAATAAAGGCGATATTAAATCATCATTAGCAAACAGAGTTTCTACTAATACTAACATTGCCCTTTCTCTGCGATAAACTTCTATTTGTTGTAATCGCCAATTCATTATCCAATATTCCTGCACACCTCTAGAAGCATAAAGTTTTAATTTCACTTCTTTATCTCGGCGTTCATTTTCCACACCAGCAGAAAGCACTTCAATGACTAATTCTGGCGCACCTGTTAAATGTCCATCATCATCTAATAAAGTTGCTAACCTTTCATTACTTGCCCAAACCACATCAGGAATGACATTATCAGCATCAGTAAAAATAATACCGGGAGCAGTAGCAGCTTCTCCTAAACCGATTTCTCTAGACCAAAGTGTGAGTTCTGTACAAACATTGTTGCCAGCTTTTTGATGTTTCCAATGTGGCGATCTTGTCACAAATAATTCTCCATTAATTATCTCATAACGGTTGCCGTTATCTGGCAATAGTTCAAGGTCTGAGCTTGTCCAGCGTACTCCCTCATATATCTGGGTCATACGGACTCCTGTGGTGGTGTTCAATAATTATATTATAGACTTGCTGATGAATTTTAGTAAACATAAAGATAAAGGTGAATATAATTCACTCCTATAAAAACAAAGTCCACCTGCGTGGACTCAAGAATATATTATTTATTTATTGCAGCATGAATATCAACTACTTAATCCTTGAATAAATGGCGATATTGCAGCCACAAAATCAGCCGTTGATTCATAGGGTAAAACATTTCTCCCCTTAATTTTTATTCCCCTTCCTTGGGGTAAACAAGAAAGATAACTAGCTAAATTAGCTTCTGCTGTATCTGTTTTCCCTTCTTTACTAATAGCTGATGCTTGCTCTCCAAAAACTACTAATGTCGGTTTTTGCATAGCTGCAATATCATGACTATAATCCCGTTGCCAAAATCTCGCCAAAAAAGAAAATACAGCATAGCGTCCACCCATATTTTGAGCATCTGCTATTAAAGTATTTAACCATTCCTCATCAACAGCATCACCTGATGCAAACAATCTTTCTGTGGAAAAAGAAACTAAAAATTTGCGAGTACGTGCATAACGAAAAAACGCATTACCTATGGGTGAATCAAAAATAGACCACAGCAATTTTTGTCGCCATTGAGGTGCATTTTTGGTAATTATACTCCAAGATGTTGGTCCAGAAAGTACCAGTCCAGTAATTAAATTAGGTTCTAATTTGACTAATTCAATTGCTACTGGAAATAAAGCACCCTGCACTAGTAAAATTACAGGTTTTTGGACGATATTTTGTAAAAAATGCTGTAATTGTTTTGCCCAATCAATTGGTGTATAAGCTTTCCTGGGTGTATCACTTTCACCACATCCTAATAAATCCGGTTGGTAAATAATATTGCCATGATTTGTATTATACCATTCACAGCAAAAACGCTGCCAAAACTGCCTTGATAATCCTACACCAATAGGATGGATTAATAATAACGGCACACCTGAAACTTCAGAATTTATCGGTTGATGTACTTCATAAGCACAACGATAATTTACCCAATTGTAAAACTGGGTAGGAGATGCGGAAATGGTAGAAGAATTAGCTAACATTGGCGGCATAATTATCAAATTCAATAGTTGCTAAAAAATGATGTGGGGATGAATAAACTCGTATCCTGCATCTTTTAGTTTTTGATTAGACACCCAGGTATTATATTGATGGTTACTCTTGTTTGTTGCATCCCAAATCACATTCGGTAAATTATGTTTTGTCAGGACATTATCAATTAATTCTCGACTGGTGAGATGGCTATCATCGACCAAATTATAAATACCTTGTAAGCGGTGTAGACGAGCAAATTCTATAGCCCTAACAATATCATCTAAATGCACCCAATTTGTGATTTCTTCACCTTTACCGGGACGAGTTGTACCAGCAACCCTACCAAATATTTTCACCAGTTCTCTACCCTGTCCATAAATTCCCCCTAACCGCAAAATACAAACCCGCAGACTTTCATTTTCTGCTGATAGTAACACATCTTCAGTTTTGCGGAGAATTTGAGCATTAAAATTAGGGGGTGCTGGTGGTGTTTCTTCATCTACCCAAACACCATTTCTATCACCATAAATAGAATAACTACTTGTATATATCAAGTGGTGAATATTGGGAGAATGCTTGAGGATAGAAACTACAGTTTTTGCAGTTTCCAAATAAGTTTCTTCATAGGTAGTTCCACTTTTTGCGCCTACGCTTAACAAGACGACATCTTGATTTTTTAAGACAGAATTGAGAGATTCATAGTCATTGCCTTTAGTGACTACTACTTTTTGAGCTACTGTTTGTAGTCCAGGGACTCTTTCAGGACTTGTTGTGGTTGCGGTGATAATAAAATTTTTATTTTGCTGCCAATATTGAGCAACTGCACAACCAACATAACCACATCCAATTATTGCTATATTCATGACTATCTAAATACGAAAAATTAAATTACTTGTCCAATTCAATTTGCCAAAATCGCTAATTACAAGAGTTTCTAAGTAATAACTGTCGCTAATTTTTCATTAACTTTTTCCTGAAAATTTAAACAGCAAAACCTAAATACCTTTTGAGACAAAATATCAACCCCCTCAAGTAGCTTCAATCAGAACATTTGAAAATTTCTGTAACGTAAGATACTCTTTTTCATAAATTCATGGCATCAGGAATATTACTAAGTTTCCCATATTGCAGGAAGGTTAACTTAGTTCTTCATCTTTTGTCATTAACTCAGGGTATTTCAGCGATGAATTGCGCCATCAGGCATAATAGCCCCAGTTAAGTTAGCACCGATTAATTTCACCAGCAAGCGATCGCCTGAACGAATCCTTGCACCTGTCAAGTCAGCACCCCGCAAGTCAGCACCACTTAGATCCGCACCAATCAAATTAGCCGAGCGTAAATTTGCTTCTCTCAAATCTGCTAACAACAAGTTAGCTCTAAATAAATTGGCTTCCGACAAATCCGCACCTCTAAGATTAACTTTGTGCATAAAAGTATCACTGAGATTAGAACCGCTTAAATTGGCATAACTCAAATTTCTGCCAGATAAGTCTTTATTACTCAAATTAGCGCGACTAAAATCTTTCCCGCTCAAGTCAGGATTTTGATTTGGTGGTTGGTAATTTGTTTGTGTGGGTTGATAATAACTCGAAGATGGTTGTTTCGGTTGAGTAGGTCTAGAATAATTTGCAGTTTGAGGTTGATCTTTTAGGGAACGTAATTTTTCACGAGCCTCATTCAAGGCTTTAATCTTGTCTTGGGCTTTTTGCTGTAAGCGGTGGTTATCTTTAGGTAAGCGATCAGGATGCCAAACAAACACTAAATCTTTGTAAGCCTGGTTAATCTCTTCTAGTGTTGCTCCAGGCTCTAAATCTAAAGCTCTATAATACCGCTCCAGTTCGCTCATCATGATGTGCAGGTGAAAACCTAAATAATAATTACATTAATTATGCGTGATGTCGTTGTCTTAGGTACAGGTGATTGGGGACTGGGGACTGGGGACTCTCACAAGGGTAGGTATTTTACATTGTCGTGAGGGCAAGACTTGGGGGACAAGGAAGGACAGTGGACAAGGGAGGAAAACAGTACAAAATCATATTATCTTGGTAACAAAAAGACTATTGTGCGGAGAAAATCTTCCTTGTCTACTTTCCCTCCTTGTCTTCCTGGTCCTGCCTTCACAGATAATATTAAAAACCTACCCCTGTCAGGACTGGGGACTGGGGACTGGAAGAGCTTGTCCTAAGTTGACAATTTACTAGACAAACCTATACAAGTACATACAAAACTACAAGTATTTGACGTATACATGGAATAAGTTGACTAAAAAATTAGGCAAAATGTGTCAGAATTAAATAATAAAGTATAGTGTTGACATCAGCAAATGCTTTTATCCATCAAAACAAAACTCAAGTTAAATAAAACTCAAGAAATATTAATGGCTAAACACGCTGGTATAGCAAGGTTTACCTATAATTGGGGTTTAGCGACTTGGGCTTATTTGTACAAAGATGGATTAAAGCCAAACAAATACATCCTCAAAAAATTTTTTAATAATCATGTAAAACCTGAATTGGCATGGATTAAAGAAAAGGGTATTTGCCAGAAAATCACTCAATACGCTTTTGACAGTTTAGGTGAAGCTTTTCAGAGATTCTTTCAAGGAAGGTCTAAATATCCTAACTTCAAAAAGAAAGGGAAAAATGATAGTTTTACAATTGATGCAGGTGGTAAACCAATTCCTGTAGGTGGTATATCAATAAAACTACCAACAATTGGATGGGTAAAAACTTATGAAGGATTACCTCATACTACTTGCAAAAGCATTACTATTTCTAGAACTGCCGATAGTTGGTATATAGCCTTTTCTTATGAACAAGAATGTCAACCAACTATTAAAAACTATACTATTGTTGGTGTTGATTTGGGAGTAAAGGAACTAGCTACACTAAGCACTGGTGTTACTTTCCCTAACCCTAAACACTATCAACAGAATTTAGCTAAACTGCAAAGATTATCCAAAGTCTATTGCAGAAAGGCTTCATGTTCAAATAATAAACACAAAGCTAAAATTAAACTAGCTAGACATCATGCAAGAATAGCAAACCTGCGAAAAGACACTCTTCATAAACTTACTACTTACTTATGCAAAAACCACGCCAAGATAGTAGTAGAAGATTTAAATGTTTCAGGGATGTTGTCAAATCATAAATTAGCTCAAGCAATAGCTGA
>NZ_JACJPT010000075.1:0-24510 GCF_014696195.1 Sphaerospermopsis sp. FACHB-1094
TTCAAAAAGTGCCAGCTTTTATGAGGTGGCAACTGAAAAACCTTGCACTTAATTCCTACTTAGGGTTTGCTGAATAAACCTAAAACCTTGATATATCAAAGGTTAGAGGCTGATAAACACAGAAATTAGTGCAAGGGTTTTGAAGGGTATACCGGAAAAAGTGTGCATTTTTTGGGATTTCAAGAGATGGCAAAGAAATTTTCAAATCTTCTCCTGACTCCTGACTCCTGACTCCTGACTCCTATGCCCTCACGGAAAGACTTTCTCAGCAACCCCTACTTAAAGAAAAAATCGTTCCTATCCAACTCTTGAAACTGTCACCGTGGCGTAGCACCTGTCACCTAGCCTTCACAGATAACTTTTTCAGCAAACCCTAATTAAGAGGCTGAATAATGCCTCTCAAACCCATGCTACTCAAGGTTTGAACCATTTGATTAGCACTATCTTGACTGCTAAAAACGCCCACTTGCATGACTCTGCGACCTTGTAAGACTCTGGAAAAAGCATCAGGAACTATTGAACGCACTAATTCCTGTTGTGAGTCACTGATAACCGGCACTACAACCCGATAACGTACACCCGGACGAGTATTTGTATAGCTTCTGGGTGCTGTGGCTATTCTAGAATTACTAATAGTTTTTGGGTTATCGGGTTGTTGATTTCTCATAAGTTGAGGTGCAACAAACTCAATAACCCCTGGTTCAACCTGCACATAATTTAATTCCGATGTGTTTTGGGAATTATTTCTGGGCAAAGAACCCTGTCCGTTAACATTGGTAGTTGGTAGCTGTGGTAATTGACTATTTGGGCGTGTATTTCCCCTACTCGATAAAATCACGCCAGATGGGTTAAATTTTTGGGGAATGTTGGCAGCAGCAAAAACTATTTCTGGTTCTGTAGCTATTTCCTCTACAGGTACAGAAGTAGGTGGAGAATTTCTGACTATTGGTGCTGTTGTGCCGCTAGTATCTACATTGCCGCTAATGCGATTTTTGTTGAGGTTATTGCCAGCAGCATAAACTACTTGTTTAGCAGCTTTGGCGTTAATATCATAACGACGATTATTTCTAAATTCATTACCACCCGGTTCTCTGCTATTACCTAAATCTGGTGTAGCTTGGGCAATGACTACTAAACCATCTTCTTGACTGCCTTGAATGAGATTATTCCGCAAAACTGGGCTAGTATTGGCTTGAACTACAATCCCTGATCTATTGTCTAAAATCTGATTACCAACCACTACAGGAGCCGCATTTTGGGCAATGTTAATCCCAAAACCGGTACTTTGAAAGAGGTTTTCCCTAATTTCAGGACGGGCATCACCAGAAATTGTAATTCCATTAGCACCATTACCCTGAAAATAATTTTTGCGAATGCTGGGAGTAGCATTACCAGTGATGGAAATTCCATCTTGGGTATTGCTGGTAAAGGTGTTTTCCTCAACTACCGTATTAACAGATTCAATCCATAAACCATAACCACGGCTGTTAGAGTTGGTGACAGTAACACCGCTTAAACTGGATTGATTTGCACCTACAATGGCTACGTTTTGACGGCCAAAGCTGCGACTGAGATAGTCACCACCACCGACAATATTTACTTCTTTGCCTTTTTTACCAATATTTCCTTGAATAGCTACACCTGGTTTGATGATTAAGGGGAATACTTCTCCTGTGTTGGCGCTGTATGTACCAGTAGCCAGCATAATCACAGTATTTGATTGTGCTAGTTGCAAAGCTTGAGTAATTGTCCCAAAAGGAGCGTTTCGACTACCATTCCCATTTTGGTCATTGCCGATACTGGGGTTGACAAACAGCAGTTTAACTTGAGAAATTGTACTCTCATCGTTAAATTTCTGTTCTGATCTGATGGTAATCTGAGCAATGGCGCTGCTAAAATTTGTGTCTAAAAGTGCTATACTTCCTATTCCTAAAGCAACGCTCACACTTAATATTGAGGTGGGCAGAACTGAAGGTTTAAGTAGGTAGGAGCAAGTCCGCTTTTGTAAAGGGATATTTAGTAGACGCTTATGAAACTGTTGAAGGGGAGGCATAAACTTTACATAACTCCTGAAAAACACACAAATGATTTTTATCCGCTCAACCAGTCTTGTCCATAATATTCTCATATTTTCACCCAGTGCCTGTTTTTGATCCGGGTAAATTTAGTCAATTTTTCACAAAAAACCGCAAAGATGCAGATATTATTTAAGAGGCTGGATGTTTCTGTGAGACTACAAGCAGGGTTATTTTAATGGTCGAAGCCCACAGCCAAACACAACAAATACAACAAGTGGTTTATCGCATTTTAGACGCAAATTTGGATCGCGCCCGCGAAGGGTTGCGAATTATTGAGGAATGGTGTCGTTTTGGTTTAAATGATGCCCAGTTAGCTGAAGGCTGTAAGCACCTCCGTCAAGAGGTCTCTAAGTGGCATACTGCACAAATCAGGGCAGCACGAGATACGCCAGGTGATATTGGTACTGATTTAACCCATCCCCAAGAAGAACAACGAAGTTCAATTACATCTTTGTTACAGGCTAATTTTTGCCGTATCCAAGAAGCTTTGCGGGTTTTGGAAGAATATGGCAAGCTTCATGATGCCGAAATGGGGAAAACTTTTAAGCAAATGCGCTATCAGGTTTACACCCTAGAAAGCACTTTGATGGGTTATCAACGTCATCAGTTACTTTGGCGATCGCGTCTGTATCTGGTAACATCCCCGGTAGATAATTTGTTGGAAATTGTGGAAGCTTGTCTCAAAGGCGGGTTAACTTTGCTACAGTATCGAGAAAAATCTGCTGATGATATGATTCGTTTAGATAGAGCTAGAAAACTACGGCAGCTATGTCACGATTATGGCGCTTTGTTTATCATTAATGACCGTATAGATTTGGCTTTGGCTGTAGATGCAGATGGGGTACATTTGGGACAACAAGATATACCTATTGCTGTAGCCCGTCAGTTGTTGGGTCCCCAGCGGTTGATCGGTCGCTCTACCACAAATCAAAAAGAAATGCAAGGGGCAATTGCTGAAGGTGCGGATTATATTGGTGTGGGTCCTGTATATGAAACACCGACTAAAGCAGGTAAAGCCGCAGCAGGTTTAGATTATGTGAGGTATGCGGCTAAAAATTGTCAAATTCCTTGGTTTGCTATTGGGGGCATAGATGCCAGTAATATTAATGATGTCATGGATGCGGGAGCGCAACGGGTAGCTGTGGTGCGATCGCTCATGCAAGCTGACCAACCTACTTTAGTCACACAATATTTTATTTCTCAGCTTTATAGGAAGTAGGGGACTGGTGACTGGTGACTGGGGACTGGGAAGATAAATAACGTAATTACCAATTACGAATTATGTCTAATCAAATTAGTTTACAAGTGAACGGGGAAACACGCAGTTGTTTATCCCCAACGCTTTTACCAGAATTACTTCAGCAGTTGGGTTTTAATCCCCGCTTGGTAGCGGTGGAATATAATGGTGAAATTTTACACCGTCAGTTTTGGACAGAAACTCAAATTAAAGATGGCGATCGCCTAGAAGTTGTTACCATCGTCGGTGGAGGATAGAAGAGTTTACAGGTGACAGGTGACAGTTGATAGTTGATAGTTGATAGTTGATAGTTGATAGTTGATAGTTGATAGTTGATAGTTGATAGTTGATAGTTGATAGTTGATAGTTGATTGGTGATTGGGAAACATCAAATTGATTACCCAGTCCCCAGTCCCCAGTCCCCAGTCCCCAGTCCCCAGTCCCCAGTCCCCAGTCCCCAGTCCCCAGTCATCTAATTCAATAGACAAGAATAACGAGATTCAGGATTATATAACCAGCGGTGATAGGTTTTGCGTTTGGCTAATTCTTGTCCTTGACGACCGAGTTTTTCCCGCAGTTGTTGGTCTTGACATAATCTTTTGAAAGCTTGTAAAACTTCATAACCAGAATTGGGATCTACCAACAGGCCATTTTCTTCATGGTGGACTGCATCCAAAATACTCCCTAAGCGAGAGGCGATTACAGGTTTACCAAAGTATCCTGCTTCTGAATGGACTATTTCAAAATTATCAAAATTATCAAAATTATCAAAATTATCAAAATTATCAAAATTATCAAAATTATCAAAATTATCAAAATTATCAAAATTATCTATGTTTCTGGCTTTGTCTTCCTGTAAATTTAGCATGGCGAAAATGTCACAGGCTGCATAATAATTGGCTAATTCCCGTTCTGGTACATTCCCAGCAAAATGCACTCTTTTATCCACCCGCAAACGCTGACATTGGGATTTTAGTTGTTGTTCACAAAGTCCTATTCCGCAAATTATGTAATGAACATCTACGCCAATAGTTAATAGTAAAGGAATGTTATCTATTACTTTGTCAAAGTTTTTATTTTTAATTAATTTACCGACAGAAAGAATGACAATTGCTGTTTCAGAAATGTTGTAAGTTTGACGTAAGCGGATACGTAAATCATCCAGATGACTGAGATTGCTAGGAGTACCAAACTTTTCTAGTCTTACTATTGGGTTAATGACATGAGTAGGAGTATCTAAGCGAAAAATATTTCTTAAAGTTTCTCTAATATAAGAATTGTTACAAACAATTCCTTCGGCTCTTTCGAGGGTAATTTTCAATAAAAATCGCCATAAAGGATGACGGGAAATATCAACCAAATCATTACCGTGGAGGTAGATAAAAAAGCGAATCGGTAAGATATAACTGAGTAATAACAAAGCTGGAAAATCGTAGCCGTGACACCATTCGATGTAACGGTAATGATAGCGAAAATATAATCTTATGGCTAGTAATAATGGGCAAACAAAGTTAAAAAAATTGAATAATGGCTTGATTATAATGCTCAAAAAATTACCACCAAATAAACTCAGCCAAAGACTCAAGTTAGTCCAACGATAAACAGGAAACTGTTGTGATTTATCAAATATTTTATCTCCACAGCAACCAGCAGCCAGTACAATTACTCTGTCTGGATCTTGTAAACAACGATTATAAATATATTCTCCAATGACAGCTTCTTGGGGATGAAAGATGCGGGAGATAACTAAAATATCTGGACAAGCAGTTTTCTCCCTAATTTGTGTTCCTAGTTGTGAAATATGTTCCATAATTCAGGTTGATAAATAAGCTGCAAATTTTTAAACTACAGTAGGGAACTTTTAACAGGGAACAAGGTTAAAAGCATCTAATTAAATAATGTATTTAAACTTTAATATGAAAATAGCCTTATCAATCTGTCTTCCTGTAAAGTAAACTTGATCGTGTTTAGAGATTGATTGGGAGCATCCCAAATGTGTAAATTTATTTTTATCTAGGGAAATAAAATGCTCCAAGACTTGATATGATTGAACCGCAAAGGACGCAAAGGACACAAAGATAAGAGATTATGAGAGATTTTTTAGTGTTGCTGCGTTCATTTGGTCAAAATTGGGATGCTCCTGATTGATTTTGCAAATTGTAGCTACAAAACTTGGTTCAATATATTCATGCCAGAATTTTTAATCAATATTGATTATCCCCATTTGCTCAAAAAATTGGTATCAAATTGGTATCAAACATTTGTTTCTTGTCTGCCAATTTCTTGCCAAAGGAGGATTTTTAACATGATTATTTTGACACGATGAAATAAAGCTAGAGTTGCTCGTTGATATGCTCCAGTAATTGTATAGCGACTGCTGGAAAAATTAAATCTAGCTGATACTTAGTAGATTAGCTTGAATTTTGCCAAAATTCATGCCAAAATGCCAAAAAGTCATGAATAAATGATACTTTGAATTATGCTTCTTCTATCAAAATGATGATTTAAATCACATAATATTTTGTAATTCCTCATAGTTAATATTATTATTTATTGTGTTGGATAGATTATAAGTATGAAAACGAAAACTATCAATAAATAGGTTGTCATTTGCTTTGATTAATACTGGTGTAATTTTACCAAGCTTTCTCAAGGTAATAGCTGATTACTGATAGCTAATTACTGATAACTGATTACTTAAACCTCCTTACCAATATGTGCTGAAAATAGGTTCTTGATCCGGAAAAAATTTATTCACTATCAAAAATAATTTAACCGAGAGGTTGTTATACCTAAGTTAAAATTATTGCTGTTAAGTATGTCATGCTCCAGAGAAGGTAATAATTAATTGATTCCAAAGTTTTACACTGGTACAGATATTTTGCGGTACGGTTATCAACCAAGGAATCTTCGCTGTCTTCCCTGCCAAGTAGTGTGCATTCACGGTAGATTAAAGATATGGCTGACAATCCCTGCGGCAGATTGTGGTGATTATGTTCTACCTTGTCTGAATCCTAGCAATAGGAGAAAAATCTTAAAAATATTGTTTTTTGGTAGCTTGTTTATGCAAAAAAAATTACAACGAATCCTCAAACCCCTGTTAAAAATTTCTTTTGTCCTGGGTCTGGTTTTGGCTTTAGCATTGGGTAATGCTGATGGTGCTTTAGCTGCACGCAGTGGTGGACGTATTGGCGGCGGTTCGTTTAGAATGCCATCAAGCAGGACTTACACACCTCGTACATACTCACCGCCTGGTGGTGGGGGATATTATCCTGGTGGTGGTTTTGGTTTTCCTTTCCTGATACCTTTTTGGGGTATTGGTGGTGGTTTTGGTGGACTGTTCACAATTTTGATTTTCTTTGCGATCGCTAACTTTTTAGTCCAAACTTTCCGTCGTGTCACCAGTGGAGATACTGAAGAAGTAACTTATAGCAGTAACCCCAATGTTTCTATCACTCGGTTACAAGTTGGTTTGTTAGCACAAGCTAGAGGTTTACAAAGCGAACTTAACCAAATAGCTGAAAAAGCTGATACCAACACTCCAGAAGGAAGAGCAGAAATTTTACAAGAAGCAAGTTTAGCTTTGCTGCGTCATCCTGAATATTGGGTTTATGCTGGTGGTGGTACACAACAAGCTAAGTTAAACGCGGCTGAATCTCAATTTAACCGTTTATCCTTGGCTGAACGTAGCAAATTTAGCGAAGAAACTCTTTCTAATGTCAACAATCAGTTAAAATCTGTTTTGGCTAAAGAATTACCCGGTGATGTGGATAACCCTACCCGTTTAATTAGTGAAGGTCCAGGAGAGTATATTATTGTCACCTTATTAGCTGCAACCTTGGGTAAATGGGACATTCCCCAAATTAATAGCGCCGACGACTTACGTCAAGCTTTACGACAAGTTGGTAGTCTTCCCGGTGAGCAAGTTTTAGCTATTGAAGTGTTGTGGACTCCCCAAGCAGAAGGTGATACTTTGACTTCTGATGATTTGTTTGCTGAATATCCTGATTTAAAGCTGGTTTAGTCAACCTATACTCACAAAGTAAAATGTAGGGGTTTAGCAATGCTAAACCCCTATCTCATTATTGTTGACATTTAAACTTCAGCGGAAAACACCACCCGAAAACCCGACATTCTTAAACCACTTTCCGCTTCATTCCAACTGCGACTAGCACTGCGACATAGTTCCGCGCTGAAATTCCAAGCACCACCACGCAAAACCCGACGATGGATATCACCACCAATATCCCACACACTACCATTTACAGGTGCGCCATGATAATTATTATGCCAAGGATCTGCACACCATTCCCAAACTAACCCGTGCATATCATACAACCCAAAGGCATTTGCTATATCCAAACTGCCTACATCTGTTATTTTGTTGTAGAAATTACTTTTGGGTTCAATTGCATAAATTTCACTACCGTTACAATTAATTAAATCAGAAGTTACTGTTTCCCCAAAATGAAAAGATGTGGTAGTTCCTGCACGACAAGCGTACTCCCATTCTGCTTCACTCGGTAAACGATAATTTCTTCCTGTTTTCAGCGACAACCGCAAACAAAATTCTATTGCTTCATACCAAGAAACGTTTTCTATCGGTAAATTTGCACCTTTAAATTTTGCTGGGTTGGGATTTAAATCTTGAGTAACTTTGGGTAATGCTGCTACCGCTTTCCATTGTGCTTGAGTAATGGGATATTTCCCTATATAAAAAGGTTCTATTTTCACTGGATGTTGGGGATGTTCATCCGCATTACCTTCAAATTCTGGTGAACCCATTAAAAAACTACCACCAGGAATTGATACCATTTCTAAAGTGACGTTTCTATTCAATTCTTCTGCGAAAAATTGGGACTTTCCTCTGTCTCGGTAAAGTTCTCTCCCTCCTGTATCTACAGTAATAATCTCAAAATCAAATGTTTCTAAATCTGGAACAGGAACAATAATTTTTTGTTGTTTTGTAGGTGTTTCGATAATAGGGGCAAATTTTAACTCTATCGGTGTTGATGATTCGATGTTTAAATAATTGGGGAAATTATTTGGTAAATTATTTGGGAAATCATGTTTTAAATCATGTAACACTTCTATTGCTGACTGATATCTATCACTAGGAAAATGTTGTAGCAAATGATCTAAAATGTATGTTAATTCTTCACTAATAGTAATCCCTTTTTCTTGTAAACGTTGTTTCCATAACCATTTTGCATTCATCGGATCATACAGAGGATCTTTCAATCCATAGGTATGTTGCATGGGTAAATCTTGAGTTAATAACCTCACACAAGTTACACCCAAAGCATATAAGTCACTTCCATGACAAGCAAAACCTGCCATTTGTTCTGTGGGTGCATATCCTAATGTATAAATAGCTGTTGCTTGTCTAGCTATACTTGTTTGGGTGACTTGTTTTGCACCACCAAAGTCAATTAATACAGGTTTTTGGTCTGCATTTCTTCTAATAATATTCTCTGGTTTAATATCCCGATGGATAACGTTTTTTTTGTGAATAAAATCAATAACTGGTAATAAGTCTATTAGCAGTTGACGCACTTCTTTCTCAGTATACGTCTTTTCTTTGACTTCTTCTAGGAGTGTTTTCCCAATAATAAATTCCTGCACTAAATACAAACTTGAACCTTGTTCAAAGTAAGCTAATAAACGGGGAATTTGCGGATGGTTTTCTCCTAGTTCATACAACCGAAAAGCCTCTTCTTTGAAAAATTCTGCGGCTTTTGCTCGTTGTCCTGTTCCCTGCACTTGGGGGAAAAATTGCTTAATAACGCAAGGTGCGTCTAGTCTGTCTACATCTTCTGCTGCGTAAGTTTTGCTAAACCCACCTTCACCTAATAACCGCAAAACACGGTAACGGTTTCTGAGGATTTCACCAAATTTATCATGTCCACAAACGATGCAAAACTTACTGTAGTTGGGGTTGAAGGGGTTGGAACAATTGGGATTTTGGCAAATTTGCATGGCTGAGGGGAAGATAGCATTTTTTCCAAATTCAGCCCCAATATTTAATTAGTTATTAGTTATCACTTATTTATTTATCAGCAGTAATCAAAAAGGGTTATATATGGGCGAACAGATTTCAATTATAAGATAAAGATTAGAATAATTTTGATAATTTGTCAATGGTTTTTTAATTGTTTTTTGGTAGCTTTATATCATATTTTTGCCCTGTAAATAGTTATATAATGTCCGGTTGAACACTTATCATATCTGTGGAGGCTGGTAATTGGTAATTGGTAATTGGTAATTGGCAATTGTTAATTGGTAATTGGTAATGGAACACCTACATGGTAAGTGATTGGGCAGACATAATATTATTTACTATGCTAATTTACTATGCTGATTTTATATTTATAAACCAATAACCTGTGTAGAGAGGCTGTATACAACATCTGTGAATACCACATCTCTACATTAAGTTGTAAATTGGCGGAAACCTAACTACTCAACGCCTTGATAAACCGCTGCAAACTCTTAAACACACTGGGTTTTTTCGCGGGTGTTCCGTCAGTGGTTTGTGGTTGTTCTTTCATCAGGATCATGTCTATTTCATCACCTGATGGTTTTTTAGGTAATTCAGCTATTTTTTGATATTCGCCTGCGGTTTCTAACCACACTTCCCAATCTCCAGGATAGCAGCGCATAAGGGCGCTTTCATCATCGACAGGACGCAGATAATAGCAAGATTCAATGGTACTAATGAAACGTTTGCGGGTTTCTCGCGCTGCATAACCTATACCCACTGTACCGGAGTCTTCCAGACGGGGGTTTAACATGACAAAGGGGCGTTCACCAATTAATTCACAAAGTTTTTCTAGTTGGGGTACTTCTACGGAAGTAGGGGCGATAAACAGGAAAATTTCATCCTCTGGCTGAATTTTTGCTTCTAAGGAAGCAGTTCTTCCTGTACCGATATCTAAAATTTTAAATGGTACATCTGCCCAGTCTCGACAGGCTAAAGCGGCTGCACCAGCATCTGCAAAGAAGACTTTAAGACCAGATTCATATTCAGCGAATACAGGGAGAAATTGTTCTGCAACTGGCATAAATTTGAGTTCTGGGAACAGTAACTCAACTTGAATGCGAGTGATACCATCAGCTAAAGCCGATTTTACCGCTTCACGAGATTGAGCGATCGCATCTTCTAGGGTTTTGGGTAGTTCAGCCATAATTTACAGAAGTACGTTTTTTCATCAATTATTAAGAATAACTCGAAAACTCTAATTCATTCTGTAGGCGTAAGTAAAAGACAGAAGTAAAAGGTAATAATTTGAAATTGTGGTTAGGTGATGCAGAATTAGCCTTTCAATCACGTTAATAAAGTTCAATTTTGTGAAGAATTCGGGGATATTTTTCAGGAGTATCCCAAATATATAAGTTTATTTTTTGCTTGATTTAAAGACGTGAAATGAACAAACCACCTTAACTGAAGTGTTCCCGCAAGGTAGGACAAAAAGGACACGAAGGGAAGAGAGAAAAATAGAGTTTTTGGTGTTGCTGGGGTTATTTTCTAAAAATTGGGATGTTCCCTATTTTTCACTATAAACCAGATCGCCTTCCTGAAAAAGGATCTAATAATATACCAGGCTTTGGCTGTAAATTTTCCAAAAGAAATCGGCTATTTTTCTGTTTAAACTTTTATTCAAATTTACAAACACCTAATACCGCTTTCCAAACCTTCACAAACACCAACAAGAAAATCTAAATCCAAACTAGCAATAGTATCACTCGGTTTGTGATAATTAGGATTTCGCATAAATGCCGTATCTGTCACCATAATTGCTGGATAACCTTGATCCCAAAAAGGTGCATGATCACTTAGTCGAGTTTGGGGAACTAATAAACCCCGATTTGGTACTGGTAGTAACTGACAAGGTAAACCCGATTTACTAATAGCACTACGGATATTGACTAAATCTCCTAAAGTCCGTAAATTGCCAATTAAACCAATAAAATCTCCAGTATTGGGGTACAATCTATCTAAAAAAGCTGGATATCTTTGCGAACCAGGTCTGCAATCCCGATATCCTAACATTTCCAAAGAAATCATTAAACGTAGACGTTGCTTTTGTTGGTGTAATAAAGCTGCATAGTCAGCACTACCTAACAAACCATATTCTTCCATATCAAAAGCAACCAAGCGCAAAGGATATCTAGCAGGTGCTTGGGTAAAAATTCTGGCAAATTCTAACAAAACTGCCACCCCAGTAGCATTATCATCAGCGGCTACAGTACCAGGTACACCATCATAATGAGCGCCCACCAAAATCGGAGGAAAATCAAGCTTTTGTCTTTTCTCTTGAGCAGGTAAATTTAAAATCAGGTTATTACAACTTTTACTCCCCACTTTAAAGGTGTGGATTTCCACACTTCCCCATTGTCCTAATTCGTTGCGGATGTATTCTTGAACAAAGAAATGTCCCGCACTGGCCATATAAGGATCGCGTTCCCGTGCAATTTCTTGGAGATGATTTTGCAATCTTTGTTTTAAAGTCAAGATGGTGATTGGTGATTGGTGACTGGTGATTGGTGATTGGGAAAGAAAATTATTAATTTTGTATGAGTGCCTTTTGCCTTTTGCCTTTTGCCTTCTGTTCCCTGTTCCCTGTTCCCTGTTCCCTGTTCCCTTTCTGCAAATGCTATCCTATGTTTAGCAAGTGACAGGTTAAGCTACAATTTCTCTAAATTATCTAAATTATTGAATTTATGGAATTAATGATGATAATTATACCATTGGGCGGTTTTTAACATCTGGTTGCAAGCGGAAAATATGCCTCCCAATCATAATATATAGATGTAGTCAAACACGCAGCAGGAGAAGAGTAACGCATGGGCAAGGTAGTCGGCATCGACTTGGGTACAACCAACTCAGTAGTCGCCGTGATGGAGGGTGGCAAGCCGGTGGTGATTGCCAATGCTGAAGGTATGCGAACCACCCCTTCTGTTGTCGGCTTCAGCAAGGAAGGCGAAAGGGTGGTAGGGCAAATTGCCAGACGGCAAACTGTGCTGAATCCCCAAAATACTTTTTTTGCAGTTAAACGCTTCCTTGGGCGCAGGTATGCTGAACTTAATCCGGATTCCAAGCGCGTACCCTACACCATTCGTAAGGATGAAATGGGCAGTATTAAAGTTGCCTGTCCGCGATTAAATAAAGAATTTGCCCCGGAAGAAATTTCAGCAATGGTGCTGAAGAAATTGGCGGCTGACGCTAGTCGTTATTTGGGTGAACCTGTTACAGGGGCTGTAATTACGGTACCTGCTTATTTTAATGATTCTCAACGTCAAGCTACCCGCGATGCTGGCAGAATCGCAGGTTTAGAAGTGCTACGTATTCTTAATGAACCTACCGCCGCTTCCCTAGCCTACGGATTAGAAAGAGGTGAAGTAGAAACCATCCTGGTTTTTGACTTGGGTGGTGGTACTTTTGATGTTTCCATTCTAGAAGTAGGTGACGGCGTTTTTGAAGTTAAAGCCACCAGTGGAGATACTCAGTTAGGTGGTAATGATTTTGACAAAAAAATAGTTGATTGGTTAGCGGAGCAGTTTTTAGAAGCAGAAGGAGTAGATTTAAGACGCGATCGCCAAGCTTTACAACGGTTAATGGAAGCCGCAGAAAAAGCCAAAATTGAACTTTCTGCCGTCAGCGTTACCGATATTAACCTACCCTTTATCACCGCTACCGAGGACGGACCCAAACATTTAGAAACTCGCCTCACCCGTTCCCAGTTTGAAGGTTTATGTGCTGACTTAATCAGTCGTATTCGTAACCCAGTCAAACGGGCGTTAAAAGATGCCGGACTATCACCTGTAGATATTGAAGAAGTTGTATTAGTAGGTGGTTCAACCAGAATGCCAATGGTGAAACAGCTAGTACAGGATTTAATTGGCATTGAAGCCAGCGAAAACGTCAACCCTGATGAAGTGGTAGCCGTAGGTGCAGCTATTCAAGCAGGTATTCTGGCAGGAGAAACAAAGGATGTCCTGTTATTAGATGTCACACCCTTATCCTTGGGTTTAGAAACCATAGGTGGTGTGATGAAAAAACTCATTCCCCGCAATACCACCATCCCCGTTAGACGATCTGATATTTTTTCTACATCGGAAAATAACCAAAACAGTGTAGAAATTCACGTAGTCCAAGGGGAAAGGGAAATGGCAGCAGATAACAAATCCTTGGGACGTTTCAAACTGTATGGTATTCCCCCAGCACCTAGAGGTATACCGCAAATTCAAGTAGCTTTTGATATAGATGCCAACGGTATTTTACAGGTAATGGCATTAGATCGGACAACTGGACGAGAACAGAGTATTACTATTCAAGGTGCTTCTACTTTGAGTGAATCAGAAATTAACAGAATGATTCAAGATGCTCAGAAATATGCTGATATTGACCGGGAACGGAAAGAAAGAGTAGAAAAACGGACTCGTTCCGAAGCTTTGATTTTACAAGCAGAAAGACAACTGCGGGAAGTAGCCTTAGAAATGGGGATGCAGTTTGCCCGCAACCGTCGTCAACGCATTGACAATATTTGCCGGGAACTGCGAGAAAGTTTAAAAGATGATGATGATCGGGGCATTGATCAGGCTTACTCAGACTTGCAAGATGCTCTCTATGAGCTAAATCGAGAAGTCCGTGAGTATTATGCTGAAGATGAAGACGAAGATTTATTTGGTGCGATTCGGGAAATCTTCACAGGTGATAAAGAACGGGAACGGGATTATTCTCCCAGAGAAACCTATCGAGAACGGGATTCTTATAACAGAGACTATGGTAGAGGCAATGGTAGAGGCAATGGCAGGGAATATGGAAGAGACTATGGTCGAGAAAATCGTTCTTCCTCTTATGATAACAGTCTTCCCCCCCGTCCCAGTCGTCCCAGCTACCAGGATAATTGGGATGATGACGATGATTGGCTGTAAATTTTAGATTCAGGAGTCAGGAGGCAGAAGGCAGAAGTCAGAAGGCAGGAGAAATGAAAATTGTAACTTTTGTCTCTTCCTATTCCCTGTTCCCTGTTCCCTATTCCCTATTCCCTGTTCCCTGTTCCCTATTCCCTGTTCCCTGTTCCCACTGATAACTAATAACTGATAACTGACTATGCAAAACTTGCAAAATTTCCGCGATTATTACGAGATTTTGGGAGTCACAAAAGAAGCCTCTAGCGAAGAAATTAAAAAGGTTTATCGCAGGTTAGCAAGGCAATATCACCCTGATCTTAATCCTGGTGACAAGGAAGCAGAAGAAAAATTTAAGACTATTGGTGAGGCTTATGAAATTTTGTCCGATCCGAGTAGGCGATCGCAATATGATCAATTTAGCCGCTACTGGAAACAAAAAGGCTTTGCTGGTAGCAAACAGTCACCAAAACCAAAGGGTTGGGGAGATAGTCGCACCAACACCCGTACTAGTCAAGAGGTAGATCCCAGCGAGTTTCCTGATTTTGAAAGTTTTATTAATACAGTCATAGGTGTTAGCAGTCGCAAAGATACCAGAACTAATACTGATAGTACAACTACTAGCGACCCGTTTCGCACTCCCAGAACCAAAGTTGCTTATACAGTTAACACACCACCCCGTACCACTCGCAGAGATATTGAAGCGAGATTAACTTTACCTTTAGAAAAAGCTTATCAAGGTGGTAATGAAAGAATACGTTTAGAAGATGGGCGATCGCTCGAAGTAACTATGCCACCTGCTATGGTTACGGGTCAAACTATCCGCTTGCGAAATCAAGGGATCGGCGGCGGTGATTTATACTTAAAAATTACTGTTGAAACCCATCCATTGTTTAAACTAGAAGGTGCAAATATTTTCTGTCAAATTCCTGTAACTCCCAGTGAAGCGGTTTTAGGTGGACAGGTGGAAGCACCCACTTTAGATGGTCCTGTGAAAATGACTATTCCCCCCGCAGTCAGATCCGGTCAAAGATTTAGATTAGCTAATAAAGGTTATCCCGTAGAAGGTGGTAAACGGGGTGATCAATTAGTAGAAATTCAAATAGTCACACCGAAAAATATTACTACTGAAGAAAGGGAACTGTATGAAAAATTGCGGGAAATTGAAAGTTTTAAACCAAGGGCGGATTTGATTTAATGGTAATTTTTTCATTATTTGTATTTTCATATTTCAGGTACATAGCTGATGGCTGACGGCTGATGGCTGAATGCTTACTGAAATTAATTAGTGAGGGCATATTATGAGTGTATTTCTCAAGAATGACCCAGGATTGCTATATTAATAGCAGATTTGTGATAGTGTTTTCTCATCATCAGGAAAAAATTATCTGCGTTTATCTGCGTTTATCTGCGTTTAATGCTAAATTCCCGCACCTCACTAGGACGGGAAAAGTAGTCATAATTTAAAATATAAGAACAGATGTGATCAAAGTGAATCAAAACCGTGAGTCAAACTGGGACACAGGCACAAAGCAGTAACACTACAACATATTACACCCTCTTGGGACTGCATCCCTCAGCGTCAGTCATAGATATACGTCGCGCTTATCGGGAACTAAGTAAACAGTATCATCCAGATACAACAGAATTACCTGATCATGTTGCTACTGCCAAATTTCAGGAAATTAACGAAGCTTACGCTACTCTCAGTCATCCAGAGCGCCGTTTAAGTTATGATTTAAAGATTGGTTATTCTCGATTTGGGGTAATTCAAATACCAACAGATTTAAACCATCCAACCCATAAACCCCATGATTATTCTAAATCAATGTACTTGGATGCAAGCGATCGCCCTTTATCATCGGGTGAAATCTTTGTATTATTTGTTTTAGGATTAACCTTTGTTGGTTGTTTAGTATTGGCGATCGCCATTGCTGCTTTGCGTGGTGAACCCTTACAAACCCAACTTACCCAACCCACCCCAACCACTCAACATCTAGTTTCCATGTTCCAAAATCACAACCCTCAACCAGCCGAATTTTTTTAATTTTTAATTTTTAATTTTTAATTTTTTTTAATTGCTTATGCTTCCCGCCAACACACCACTGTATAACCATCCCCTCCCACAAATTGAAAAATGGCTAAAAGAGCAAGGTTGTCAACAAGATGACACCGAGTTACATTGTTGGCGCGTGCAAAAACCAACTTGGCAAGCGGATCTATGGTTAGATATTGAACAAATCACCGTGAGATATATTAACGCTGGAGAAAATGGTCAAGATATCCAACGTTCCTTTAAATATTCTCTCAGTCGGGAAGATATTCAAGCAGCAGTTTTTTCTGGTCCATAAGTCCAATTCCAGCATCGTTTTTATATCCTACAAAGAAGGCAAGAGGCAAGAGGCAAAAGGCAAGAGTTTGGGCTATCTGTTAGTAACAAATTTTGGGAAATTTCACCCTCAAAATGCTCTATTTTTCCACTTATAGCTTCAAAAACCTTGCATTTTTGTTGAGTGCGAGAGATGGAAAAGAAATTTTGAAATCTCCTCCTGACTCCTGACTCCTGACTCCTGACTCCTATGCCCTCACGAAAAGACTTTCTCAGCAACCCCTAATTATTCTCCCAAAAGTTAGAATTTAGGAGTATTTCTAACTCCGATGAATACGGCCATTCCGAAGGAAAATTGACTGATTTATACTCACTCCTGACATTAGTTAAACTTCGTCGCCAAGCTTCCTGAAAACTCGTATCCCATAGAGACTTGAGACTGTGTACTTGGGTAATTAATACATCAAGTTCAGTTCGTTGAGTCCGAATTGTGCGTTCCCACCCATTATAATCGTAGGTTAAGTCAACATATAATCGCTTGAGTAAATGTTCTAGTAATACAATTAAACGACTCAATAGTTCTCTTTTTTGCGAAGTTCCCAAAGCCTCTACTTCCTCAATCAGATTTTCAATATCCAAGGTTTCAAAATCCCGTGCTTTGAGCTTCGCAACAGTATCTTCAACCCAGAGTAAAATATCTTGATCATAGAGGGATAGTGTCATATTTAATTTTTCTCCCAAATCTTACTATTGAATATAGCATTACTTCCTAAACCTTCCCAAACCGCCGTTCTCGTTGTTGATAAGCACATAAAGCGCGGTGAAATTCCTTTCTATCAAAATCTGGCCAGAGAGTATCAGTAATATAAATTTCACCATAGGCCATTTGCCAAAGTAAGAAATTAGATAAACGCATTTCTCCACTGGTGCGGATTAGCAAATCTGGATCAGCGATACCAGCTGTATATAAATGACTTTCAAATAACTGTTCAGAAATTTCATCTGGTTTTAATAAACCTTCCTCTACTTTTTGGGCGATCGCTCGACAAGCTTGTAAAATCTCCTGTCTACCGCCATAATTAGTAGCTACTGTAAACTTAATACTTTGATTATTCTTAGTTTCTGCCATTGAGCGAGAAATTTCTTCTTGTAGCGATTTTGGTAAAGCTTGTAAATTACCCACAAACTGAATCTGCACATTTTCTTCTACCATTTCCCGCAGTTCTTGACGCAGAACCCTTTGGAAAAGACTCATTAAAAACTCCACTTCTTCCTGTGGTCTTTTCCAGTTTTCCGTAGAAAAAGCGTAAGCAGTGAGAGCTTTAATACCCCAATCTTTACAACAGCGTAACAAATCCTTGAGGGCATCAACTCCCCGCTTATGCCCCATAATTCGAGGTAGACCTTGACGTTTAGCCCATCGACCATTGCCATCCATAATCACCGCAACGTGCTGGGGGAGTAATTCTCGTTTTAAATCAGAAGGCAAATATTGCAGTTCAGTATGTTGTGTAGTCATTTTTCGGTCTTATTTTTTTGGCGAGAAGCAGTCGATGGTAATCTAAGTAAACGTGAAACCAGTGCTAATGTTTGACCACCTAGTTGACGACCTAAACTGAAAAGACCAGGTGCTACAGCTTCTCGGTCTACAGTTGGCGAAAATCGTTCCTCTAAAGACTCTTTTAACTTTCTAATCGTCAGTGGTCTATATAAAGTTCCCCTTTCAGCTAAGGAAATAGAACCCGTTTCTTCTGATACAACGACACAAATGCAATTTTCGACACGCTCGGTAATTCCCATTGCTGCCCGATGGCGTGTACCCAACTGGCGTGAGGCTGTGCGTCCTGAAAGTGGTAAAATTATACCGGATGATACAATCCGCGAACCACGGATCAAAGTTGCCCCATCATGCAATAAAGTTTTGGGCTGAAAAATTGTCTGTATCAGTTCCTTAGACACCTCTGCATTTAACTTTACACCAGGTACAGAAAAATCTCGCTCATCCATTGGTCCGGTAGTTTCCAAAATCAGCAAAGCACCAATCCGATTTTTTGACAGTTCTTTCACAGCATCGACAATTTCATCAATCACGCTATCAGATTTAGGCACTGTCAAGCGGTTAGGTTGAAACAACTGCCGAAACTCACCCCGTCCCAATTGTTCCAAAAATCGGCGAAACTCTGACTGGAGTGCTACGGCCATAGCTACAGCACAACCAATTACCAACTTTTCCAAAACGAAATTGAGCAAAGGTAGTCCCAAATTCCCACTCAATGCTGAGGCCAGCATCAAGATTATAAATCCTCGCACCATCCATAGTATCCGGCGTTCACTAATAATCACCAGGATCATGTATGTCAACGCCAGCACTAAAAGAATATCCAGAGTCCCAAGCAGCAAGGACTGTGACCATCCCAGGTTTGTCGTCAGCCATTGCTTCCACCAATCTCTCATGACATCTGGATTCTAATAGTCATTAGTCATTAGTCATTAGTCATTAGTCATTAGTCATTAGTCATTAGTCATTAGTCATGATTCTTAGCTAATGACCAATGACCAAGAAAAAATAACTATTTCAATTTTTCAGGTAGGCAATCTTGGCGAATGATGTCTTGATAGGTTTCCCTTTGCAAAATTAAATTTGCTTCACCGTTAGCTACTAACACAGCAGCTGGTCGGGGTAGACGATTATAGTTAGATGCCATACTGTAATTGTATGCTCCAGTTGCCATAACTACGAGAACGTCGCCTGGTTCAGTTTTGGGAAGTGGGGCGTTTTTAATCAGAATATCTCCTGATTCGCAGTGTTTACCTGCTACTGTGACTGTTTCTGTTAAAGGAGCGGACATTTTGTTAGCAACAACAGTCCGATAAACTGATTGATAGGTGATGGGGCGGGGATTATCTGACATTCCGCCATCAATTGTCACATAAGTACGAATATCAGGAATTGTTTTAGCTGATCCAATAGTGTAGGCAGTAACGCAAGCTGTGGCAATGAGCGATCGCCCTGGTTCACACAGGAGTTTGGGGAGGGGCAAGTTTTCAGCAGCGCAAGCTTCTTGCACTACTTCACAAATCGCCTTTGACCATTCTTCAATGCTTGGGGGATCGTCTGATTCGGTGTACTTAATCCCTAAACCACCACCGACATTTAACTCTGTCAATTCTAAATTATATTTTGCTGCATCTCGCAACCACTGTACCATTACAGCAGCCAAATCTCTATGGGGTTGACGTTCAAAAATTTGCGAACCAATATGAGCGTGTACACCCACACAGTTTAAAGCGTGTTGTTTGCTCACAAAGGCAAATACCTCTTCTAAATCATTAGGATCAAACCCAAATTTACTATCTAAGTGTCCGGTGCGAATATACTCATGGGTATGACATTCAATCCCCGGAGTTAACCGTAACATAATACGGATATTTGTATTTGTGGTTGCTAGTTCTACCAAAGTATGTAATTCATACCAGTTATCAACAACAATGGTACAACCTGATTCAATGGCTAAAGTTAGCTCATCACGGGATTTATTATTTCCGTGGAGGTAGATTTTCTCTGGACTCACACCAGCTTCTAAAGCTGTGTAAAGTTCACCACCAGATACTACATCTATTCCTAAACCTTCTGAAGCGACAATGGCGCAAACTGCTAAACAATTCCATGCTTTAGAGGCGTACAATACTTGAGATTCACCTTTGTAGTATTTTTTAAAGGTATCCCGGTATTGTTGGCAAGCTGTCCGCAAGGTTGTTTCATCCAAAATATATAAAGGTGAACCAAACTGCTGAACTAGCTTTGTGACATCACACCCACCGATTTCTAGAAAATCATCACGATTAACTCTAGCAGTCAAGGGTAGGAGTTGTTGATTAGGAGAAATATTTGTACTATCTTGGCTGGGAGATAGATATTGATTGCCAGAAGGTTGAACCTTGACGGGGTGAGTCGATACCATAACTAAATTAGAATTTGTCCTTGTTAAAATTACGAGCGTGAGTTAATATCCCGATTTTCAGTTTACTGCTTTATTGGTGATTGGTGACTGGTGACTGGTGACTGGTGACTGGTGACTGGTGACTGGTGACTGGTGACTGGGAAAATAAAAATAATTTCCCCCTGCTTCTTCCCCTGCTTCCCCTGCTTCCCCTGCTTCCCCTGCTTCCCCTGCTTCCCCTGCTTCCCCTGCTTTCCCTGCTTCCCCTGCTTTCCCTGCTTCCCCTGCTTTCCCTGTTCCCTGTTCCCTGTTCCCTTCATCGTGAAACTATTAGATTTAAAAATTCAATCCTTAACTTCAGAGAATTTAAGTGAACTACTAGAACTTGATAAAGCCTGTTTTGATGGGTTGTGGACTATGGAGGGCTACCGTCGAGAACTGGAAAGTCCTAATAGTCATTTTTTAGGTTTATTTGCCCCATTTTCTAGTTGTGGTTTGTTGGGAATGGGTTGTTTTTGGTCAATTTTAGAAGAAGCGCATATTACAATTTTGGCGGTTCATCCTGAATATCAGGGTCAAGGTTTAGGACAGGCTTTGTTGTATGCTCTACTCAAAACAGCAAGCGATCGCGGTTTAGAAAGGGCAACATTGGAAGTTCGGGTTTCTAATGAAAAGGCAATTTCGCTTTATGAAAAATTTGGCTTTAAGACTGCTGGTAAAAGACCACGCTATTACCAAGATAATAATGAAGATGCTTTAATTTTGTGGACTTCTAACCTACAACAGCCCAGTTTTCTCAAAAATTTGGATGATTGGGAAGTGATGATTAGCGATCGCCTAGCCAAATCTTCTTGGAGTTTAACTGAATAGGTGACTGGGGACAGTAATAAGGGGATAGGAAATAGGGAGAAATATTTACCTTCTGCCTCCTGCCTCTCCCAATGCCCAATTTATCAATATTTCAAAATAAATATTTTTATTTAATAAAAATTTATTATATTAAAAACTTTTGTATTGACAATGTACCATTGTATATGATAATTAAGTTTGTTTGGGAATAGATTAACAAAATCTAAAAATTAGTAGTGTCTTGTTAGTCGTAATTTCCAGGAAGGCTAGTAAATTCAATCTCCTCACCAGACTAGCGATAGAAAAAGTAATAAAAATTAATGAATGAACCCATCAACTTGTGTGATGGCTGGGGGGTATCTATTTTTTTGATAGAGATATCCAAAATTTTAGCCTGTGCTAAAATCAGCATACCGGCACGACGCAGGTGATGGGAAAAATGCCATGTTTGAACGCTTCACAGAAAAAGCCATTAAGGTAATCATGCTGGCCCAAGAAGAGGCCCGCCGTTTAGGTCACAACTTTGTGGGAACTGAGCAGATCCTCCTGGGTCTGATCGGGGAAGGCACGGGGGTGGCAGCCAAGGTGCTAAAGTCAATGGGTGTCAATCTTAAAGATGCCCGGATTGAAGTTGAAAAAATCATAGGTCGGGGTTCCGGCTTTGTGGCTGTGGAAATTCCGTTTACGCCACGGGCAAAGCGGGTTTTAGAACTATCCTTGGAAGAAGCACGCCAACTAGGGCATAACTACATTGGCACCGAGCATCTGCTGTTGGGTCTCATCCGTGAAGGGGAAGGCGTAGCAGCCAGGGTGCTAGAAAACCTGGGTGTAGATTTGTCTAAGGTGAGAACCCAAGTGATTAGGATGTTGGGAGAAACTGCGGAAGTGACTCCTGGCGGTTCTTCGGGTCGCACAAAAACCCCTACTTTGGATGAATTTGGCTCGAATTTGACCCAAATGGCTGTGGATAACAAACTCGATCCTGTGGTGGGACGCGCCAAGGAAATCGAGCGTGTGATTCAAATTTTGGGTCGCCGGACTAAAAATAATCCAGTGCTGATTGGTGAACCTGGGGTGGGTAAAACAGCCATTGCTGAAGGTTTAGCCAGTCGCATCGCTAACAAAGATATCCCGGATATTCTGGAAGATAAACGGGTGGTAACTCTGGATATTGGTTTACTGGTTGCAGGAACTAAGTACCGGGGTGAATTTGAAGAACGTCTAAAGAAAATCATGGATGAGATCCGTCAAGCGGGTAATGTCATCCTGGTAATTGACGAGGTTCATACTTTAATCGGTGCTGGTGCTGCTGAAGGGGCGATTGATGCAGCGAATATCCTCAAGCCAGCTTTGGCACGGGGTGAGTTGCAGTGTATCGGCGCAACTACTTTGGATGAGTACCGCAAGCACATTGAACGGGATGCAGCGTTGGAAAGACGTTTTCAGCCTGTGATGGTTGGTGAACCGACCGTTGATGAAACAATAGAAATTTTATATGGTTTGCGCGATCGCTATGAAGCGCACCACAAGTTAAAAATCTCCGATGAGGCTTTAGTGGCAGCGGCGAAGTTGTCTGATAGATATATTAGCGATCGCTACCTTCCAGATAAAGCCATTGACTTAATTGATGAAGCTGGTTCTCGCGTCCGTTTGATTAATTCCCAGCTACCCCCAGCAGCGAAGGAATTAGACAAGGAACTGCGGCAAATCTTAAAAGAAAAAGATGATGCTGTTCGTTCTCAAGACTTTGACCGTGCTGGAGAACTGCGCGACAGAGAAATGGAAATTAAAGCGGAAATTCGCTCCATTGCTCAAAACAAAACCAATGCAGCCGGTGGTGATGGTGTTGAACCTGTAGTGACAGAAGAAGACATCGCCCATATCGTTGCTTCTTGGACTGGTGTACCAGTGAATAAACTCACTGAGTCTGAATCTGAGAAGTTGCTGCACATGGAAGACACCTTACATCAGCGCCTCATCGGTCAAGATGATGCGGTGAAAGCGGTTTCCCGTGCGATTCGTCGCGCTCGTGTGGGCTTGAAGAATCCTAACCGCCCCATTGCGAGTTTTGTATTCTCTGGTCCGACTGGGGTAGGTAAAACTGAGTTAGCTAAATCCTTGGCTTCTTACTTCTTCGGTTCAGAAGAAGCAATGATTCGCTTAGATATGTCCGAGTACATGGAGCGTCACACCGTCAGTAAATTGATTGGTTCACCTCCAGGTTACGTTGGTTATAACGAAGGTGGTCAGTTAACAGAAGCTGTACGTCGTCGTCCTTACACTGTGGTGCTGTTTGACGAAATCGAAAAAGCACACCCCGATGTATTCAATATGCTGCTGCAAATTTTAGAAGATGGTCGTTTGACTGATGCTAAAGGACGCACGGTAGACTTTAAGAACACTTTGTTAATTTTAACTTCTAACATTGGTTCTAAGGTAATTGAGAAAGGCGGTAGCGGTATTGGTTTCGAGTTTGCTGAGGATCAAACTGAATCTCAATACAACCGGATTCGTTCTTTGGTGAATGAGGAACTGAAACAATACTTCCGTCCTGAGTTCTTGAACCGTTTGGATGAAATTATCGTCTTCCGTCAGTTGAATAAAGCTGAAGTGACTGAAATCGCCGACATTATGCTCAAAGAAGTGTTTGGTCGGTTGACAGAAAAAGGCATTACTTTAGAAGTGAGCGATCGCTTCAAGGACCGCTTGATTCAAGAAGGTTACAGCCCCAGCTACGGTGCAAGGCCATTACGGCGAGCAATTATGCGCTTGTTGGAAGATAGTTTGGCGGAAGAAATTCTGTCTGGACGCATCAAAGACGGTGATATTGCTTACGTTGATGTGGATGAAAATGGTGTTGTCCAAGTTACAGCTAGAGAAAGTCGGGAGTTGTTGACTCCTGGTGTTGAGTTGTAGTTAGGATTTTTTCAATAATAAAAAAACGGTGGAGGATGTTGGTTCTCTGCCGTTTTTTTTGTTTCGCGCAAAGACGCTAAGGAGCAAAGGCGCAAAGAGGAGGAAGGGAAAAATCAGAGTTGTCATAAACTGAGCAATGATATAACCCACATTCCGCACCCTCAACTGTCACAGATCAAAAAAGCCATTAAAGTAGTACATAATAACTAAAGGTAACTTAAAAGTTAAGAGGCTTAATGAGAGTAA
>NZ_JACJPT010000076.1:0-24386 GCF_014696195.1 Sphaerospermopsis sp. FACHB-1094
TCATAAGTTTTTATCCAACCAATTACGGGTACTTTTACCTTTCTGTAGTCAATTTTTATGACACCATCTAAGGTAAAAGAATCATGTTTACCCTTTTTCTTAAACTTAGGAAACCCTTTACTTTTTTTGAAGAAAGATTTAAAAGCATCTGACAAATATCTTAATGCGTATTGAGGGGCGCATTTAGACACTTCATAATACCAAGGATGGGTAGATTTAATGGCTGCTACTAACCATTTGTGTAAATCTATGGCTGTGGGAAATTTGATTTTTTCTTCTGGTTGCAGTTTGTTATGTAATAATACCTGTTGACAAAGTGCTAACCCTTGATTCCAAGCGTGTCTGGCTACTCCTGCGTGTTGCGCCAGTAGTAGTCGTTGTTGCTTGTTAACTTTGAGTTGGGTTTTGAATCCTAGTAGCATACAGTGATTTTACTGTAATTCTGTCACAAAGCAAAAGATGACAGGAAATTTTCAGTAAATGTGAGTATTTGTTAGTATTGGTTAAGAAAACAGTAACTAGCTACTATCCCTATTCATTGAAAATAATAAACCCTATCTTATGGACAATTTTAGAGATTCCACATTCACAAATCAATTACCTATTATTATAGCTCATCGTGGTGCAAGTGGATACCGACCTGAACATACATTAGCAGCATATCAATTAGCAATTGAATTAGGTGCTGATTATATTGAACCAGATTTAGTGATTACCAAAGATGGGGTTTTAATTGCACGTCATGAAAATGAAATATCAGCAACTACAGATATTGCTGAACATCCTGAATTTGCTTATTTGCGAACTACAAAAATCATTGATGGGGAAATTATAACAGGTTGGTTTACCGAAGATTTTACCTTAGCAGAAATCAAAACATTAAGAGCGCAAGAACGCATTCCCCAACTACGTTCTTTTAACACAAAATACAATGGAATTTACACAATTCCCACCCTAGAAGAAATCATTGATTTAGCTGAAAAGAAAAGTATAGAAAAAAATCGCAAAATTGGGATTTACCCAGAAACAAAACATCCAACTTACTTTCAATCAATTGATCTAGAATTAGAAACACCCTTATTAACGGCTTTAGAAAAAACTCATGTACCAGTATTTATTCAATCATTTGAAGTTAGTAACTTAAAAGCATTAGCCAAAAAAACAAATATACCTTTAGTACAATTAATCAACGACTCAGGTAAACCCTATGATTTTGTAATGAGTGATAATCCCCGCACCTATCAACATATAAGCAAACCAGCAGGATTAAAAAAAATCGCTGAATATGCACAAGCAATAGGAGTCAATAAAAACTTAATAATTCCCAGAGATAGTCAAGGGAAATTAATATCACCCACATCCTTAGTTAATCACGCCCATAAAGAAAATTTATTAGTTCATGCTTGGACATTCCGCAATGAAAATTACTTCTTACCTTTAGATTGTCAAGACAACCCTCAAGAGGAATATAAACTATTTTTTAATTTAGGGATAGATGGGGTATTTAGTGACTTTCCAGATATTGCTGGTGTGATAAGATGCAAAAACCTAATACCCAGATCCCAGACTTCTTGAAGAAATCGGGGATCTCTCCATTGTTAATACTGTTTGGTTAAGTTTAAAATATAACAGTTCTCATGAGCATGGGAACTACTATAATAACTTGGTTGAGGTTAAAAAACTACTTTTAAAACCCGGATAGAGGTGGGATTATATCAGGAGTAGGGATAACGGAAGGAGGTGGGGGTGGAGGTGGGGGTGGTTGGATAACTGCGATCGCAAAAGATTTTTCTTGAGGTTGCTGCTTACCCAATTTATCAAAAACTTGCAGTTTAATTGGAGATGGAAAGGCCTGATTAACTTGTAGTTTCAGTGAACCAACTTGTTCCACATTCCCAAATGGATCAAGCTTCACCTGAATATCTTCTCCCTCTACTCTCCAAGATAAAGTAGCTGTTTCTCCTTCTTTTAACTCCTGATTAGGTTGTTCACTAGCATTAAGTGTAAAAGAGATAATTCTAAATGGTTTTGGTAATACTTCAATTACTGATTCAGTCTTTTTAGAACTACTTCTATCACTGCCGTTATTGGGTAAAGCTTGAATTTCAAAAGTGAATTTACCAGAATTTAATTTGTCTATAGGTATATTATTACATTCTAATCGTTGATTTTCTATTGGTTTACATAAATTTTGCAGTTGAGGCGGATCGACAAGTTTACCTTGTCTAAAACGATAAACACCTAATTTACCTATAGATGTACCACCTTCTGCCTTTCCAGTTATTTGAATTTCCCTTAGCAGCAAGGGATTAGCAATTTTCCAACTTAAATTAATATTCTCACCTTTTTTATACTGGGGTTTATCTGTTTTCAAATCTATAACTTCAGCTATTGGTTTTTCTTTAATTTCAACCTGAACTATTTTAGTATCTGTTTTAGCAACTTTGGAGAAAATTGGCAATCCTTTGCGATAGGATGCTTGTAATTCAAAACTATACTGTCCTTTAGCTTTGACTCCTGTTTGAAAATTGCTACAAATCAATTCTTCTTTTGACACTCTACAAGGAGGTGTTATACCAGAATCACGAGGTATTAGTTCTTCAGGAATACCATTACTAAAATCGTAAATCTTCTGAGTTGGTTGATTGCCCTTAATTTTCAGTTCCAAGTTTTGCAAATTTTGATATTTTTGAATCTCCCAATTTAACGCTACTGCTTCACCTTCAATATATGTAGGGCTATCGGAGTCGAATGCTTTTATTGTTACAGGTTCAGGGTTTAAAAGCCGCCAAACCATAAATCCTATACCACCGAATAAACCTAAACCTATTAAAATTAATAATAAAAATTGCCACCAAGGACGGGGTTTCCAAACAAAACTTAATTGAGGTAAAGTATTCGGTAAAGGCAGATTATTTTGGTCTTGAATTTTAGCTTGAAAGTTGACAACTAACCCCCCACCCCACCAAGGTCTTCGCCACCAATATCTAGGTTTAACTGTCAGATTAGATATAGAACTTTTACTAGGAAGTAATTTGATTTCATGAGGCTCAAATTTATAGGTATACAGTTGTTCTTCATCTCGACTTTCCAGGTAAAACATTAATTCGCGTACTACATTTCCCTGGTTAATGATTGATAATTCGTATTTGGCAGGACTACGGCTGACCTGTGCCAAAATAGTTTGCAACTGGACATCCAAAATATAACTTGGCTTAATGTCTATATAGACCAAATCTAACAGTATCAACTGGGGAGAGTTTTCCGAATATAAGCGAATAGTCGGGGAATAAATTCCGGCTAAGGTGTCTCCTGGTGGGTGAAATGTCAGCAAGATTTGACCCTGACTACCAGGGTTGAGTTCTAGAGCAGCTACTTGTGATAATCCCGCTCCTTCTAACCCATCTGTGGGATAAGTAATAGTGAACCAATCTTCATCTAAATCTGGACAAGTGATGCGAAAACGGTCTACAAATTTAGAGCGATTGTCAACTATTACTTCTACTTGTAAAGGTTGACTGAGATTTAAAATTAGTGGTTTATTGGCATTGCTGCTAGGCTTGAGTGAAAAAGTGGGATCATTAAGGCGAATGATCGTTTGTTCTTTGATTTGAACTTTCAGTTGCAGGGGAAAGTTGATAGGAGTATGTTGGGGATAATGCAAGGGAGAATCTACGACTAAAGTATAATCATAAGTTCCGGGTTTAGCGTCAACAGGTATTTGCAACTCAAATTTAACTTCGTCGCTAGTTTGTTGGGGCGCTAATCCCAAACTGGCTTGAGGAGGAGTAAAGCCACTAGTAATATTTTTAAATTCATCATTAAAAGTAAAATACAAGTCAACAACAGCACTTTGATCTCCCTGATTAATGACAATAACATAAAATTCCATCGCATCTCCTGGCATTCCCCATTGAATTCCAGGAGGGTTAATAATAATTTCCAATGGACTGTTTTGAGCGTACATACCATCAAATTCCTTACCTAACACTGTGTAGTTTGACTTGAAAATCTTCACCACCACTCACAATCATGTTGTCTTTCAAGTCAACACTATTGATTCTCTTTGAGCTTTGGTAAATTGTTTGACCTTTTGCTGCTTTGGTTTTATCCAGTTGATATGCTGGAGTTAAATACCAAACTATCACTTTTCCATCATCTCCACCACTGACAAGCAAACGGCCATCTTCACTAAATTTTAATGTCCGCACTGGCATTTTTGACACTTGCCAATTATCTAATGGTTGACAATTAACTTCGATAATGGGATTTTGGGGGCTGGCATTTGTTACAGTTTGGCATTGATTTAAATCCCAAATAGTAATATATCCCGCAGAATCAGCAGTGGCTAAAATTTTTTCTTTTCCTTGCGGTTTAGGCACAAAATCCACCGACCAAATATAATCTGTACGCCCTGTACTACTTCTTCCTTCTAATTTTTGCATTGATAAATTTTGTAATTGATTATCTGGTTGATTGGGATTAAATGAACCAAATAAAAAACGCTTAAAGTTTCCTCCTATTACTAGGGTTTGATCATCTGGACTGAGAGTTACAGTGCGAGCTTCAAAAGGTAATGTTAATTGATTTTGGATGTCGATGATTTGCGGTTGTTTCTGAAATTCACTGTTAGCAGATGTTCGTGACCATAATCTGATTTTACCACTACCATAACTACTAAATAAATACCGTGAATTTTTAGTAAATTCTAAATCAAATACTCTATCACCTATAGCTTTTTGATCTTGTTGATCTTGCAGTTCTTCCCTTTTTTTACCTTGATTAGATACATTCCTGAGTTCAATCATACCATTATCTAACCCAACAGCAACAATATCATTGTCCACCGGCATGAAGTCGGAAACATATACAACGTCATTGGTAATTGCTAATAAACCGTTAGGTTTTTGTGGTTTTTGACAAGCTATTGGCTGTTCTTGATAGCTAAATTTTCCTGGTTCTATACTGTTGCTATTGCGATTAATATTCCAAAATCTTAATGTACAATCATCTGAACCACTAATAACAGAAAAACCGTTACCGCTAAAAGCTACTGAATTTACAGAACGAATGTGCATAACTGGTTCTGGTTTCAGTAGTAATGCTAAAAGTAATGCTATTAATCCCAGGATCATTAGCTGTAACCACGGGGGAATTATAGGTAGACTCTGTAATTCTAAAGTCTGGGTTGCGGGATCTGTAGTACCCAAACGTTGATCAAATAATTCGCTTCTGGCTTCTAGTAACAAGGTTTTTGCTAATCCCAACCACGGACGTTTTGTTTTCACATTGAGGAGAACTTTATTTGTTTCTCCTAGCTGCAAATTGGCTGTTTCTGGAATAGTGTTGTAAGTGCATTTTCTTTGGTCTCTTCCCTGGAGATGAATGTTAATTTCTTGGTAGAGGTTACTGGCATTTTTGAATATTAATTCAAAGGTGGCTGTATCTGATTTCCAATCAGGCAACCATTTAGCTGGACTGGGAATTGTTTGGTGTTTGTTGATAACAGAAAAATCTACGAAACCTACAGGTAAAACTTGTAAATTACCTGCTATACTCGCAGGATAACCATTATTGCTGGTGGCTTCAATGGTAAATGGATAGGTTCGACAGGGTGCTTGAACTACAGATGGAGGTTGACATTGAAAAGTTAGTTCTCTATAGCCTCCTGGATCTAAAGAAAATCGTCTTTCTACATTACCAATTAACCAAGTTGGATCAAGACCAACAAAACGCAAGATTACATTTGTCATTTGTTGACCTAAGTTGCGCACTCGCACTGGTATGTCTACGGAATGACGCGGATAAACTGGAAATTCTCTTACAGGCAATTCTAAACTCAAAACGTTGGGTTGATTATCTCGCTCGATTTTTAACCGCAACGTTAGTCTGCGTTGTTGTCCTAGTTGTGGTGAAAAAATGGTGATGGTGAGGTTGACAGTACCTACAAATCCAGGTATTGGTGTATTAAAAATGAATACTTGAAAGTCTGTACTATCTCCTGGTGGTTTAGCTGCTGCTACTTCTGGTTCAAGTTTATACCAGCGATATTCTGAATTGCGCTGCTCTCCTGCGGCTGTAATTTCTATTTGAAAATTTGCAAATTGAGTGCTGTCGTTGTTGACTGTCACTGTAAAAGAAGCAGGAGTAGTACCTGGTGTAAAGGTCAGATTTTGAGTAGACAGGCTGGCATTTATTAAAAAATTACTTTCCATATTATTAAAGAAGGCAGGAGTCAGGAGTCAGTAGGGGCAATCCCACCGTGGTTGCCCCAGGAGTCAGAAGTCAGGAAAAAGAATCAATTCTCTCTTTGTAATTCCCATTTTCTTGTCTTTCTTGCATAACTAGCAACTTACGTTAATAAGTACCTGGGCAAAATTAATTTAACATTTTTGGAACAAACAAAAATCTCTGTATTGCTTATCTGTTCCCTTTTAAAAGTTCCCTGTTCCCTCTCCCAAATATAAAATTTATTTTGCACTACTACTTATCATGTTCGTTGGCATAGTCATACTACGGCAATTTTCAGGTAAATTAACCACATTATTCTGCTACTTTAAACTGTTACAAGTCCTAATTTTAAGGCTGTAACTATCGCTTGAGTACGGCTATTGACTTTCAATTTTTCAAAAATACTGGTCAGATGAGCCTTAATTGTAGCAACTGTGACATATAAATGTTTGGCTATTTCTTCATTGGAAGCTCCTTGAGTTAACCAATATAAAACTTCTTGCTCTCTTGTTGTTAAGTGCATCTGATGACAAGCACGCATACAGGAGTCTGAATAAGTCTGAAAAAATCTGAAAAATCGACTGGCAACTTCTGAAGGTAGATAAATTTCTGACTTAGTTACTGTGTTTATGGCTTCTGATAATTGAGCCGCCAAATGATTTTTAAACACATAACCAGATGCTCCTGCTTGCATAGCTCGAAAAATCCATTCGTCTTCTTGGTGAGCAGATAAAACTAGGACTTTTCCAGGATAAGCAATTTGTTTGAGAGAAACTAAAACGGTAATACCATCACTACCAATAAGTTGCAAATCCAGTAATATTAAATCTGGTGATTTATCTTCTGTCAATTTTAACGCCTGGTCTAAAGAGTTAGCTTCACCGACTACTTCTACAGGCAATGAACCATTGCTATTATAAAAACTCAAGAGAGTCCGTAGACCTTGGCGAAAACGTTCGTTGTCTTCTACCAAGATAGTTGTCAGAGGATTACGATAAGCCATTTTTCATACTCCATTGTTCATACTGTTAAATATTCTTGGTGCAAGGTAAAATGATACAAAATTGCGCTCCACCTTCTGATAAACTTTGCGCCCACAAGTTTCCGTGGTGGTCGAGAATAATTTTTTTGGCGATGGTTAAACCTAGTCCTATACCTCCTGGACGACGAGTATAAAAGGGGGTAAAGATTTTTTGTATATCTTCTGAAGATAGTCCCTTTCCCTGATCGGAAATTTTGATTAATACTTCTTCTTGAAAAATCTTCCAGCTACAGGTAATTGTTCCTGATTCAGGACTAAAGTAAATAGCATTGTTTAGTATATTGTGAAAAACTTGCTTAATTTGTAATTTGTCTATTAACAAGGTTGTGGAAGTTTCAGGAATTGATATTTTTACTTGTTTTTCATTTATCAAAGGTTGTAAATATTTGATAGTTTCCAATACTAAATTTCTTAGATCTTGTGGAGTTACTCTTAATTTCTCCCCTTGACCACAATTAATTATTTCGGTGAGATTAATATCTATATCTTCAATACTTTCACGGATGATTTTTGCCTGTTCATACTCAGGCTGATCTTTTAAGCTAAAGCATAAATTGTTGGCATATAATCCTATTAATCCTAAATAGTTTCGCAATTGGTGTCCGACTCGATGCAGTACCTGTTCTAGTAATTTAATTTCTGATTTTTGTCTGCCATAGTCTAAATATAGGTCTGCATATTTGCTCAGTAAAATAGCAGATTTCTTTATCTCATTTTTTGCATTTTCTACAAGGGTGTTTTCTGTAATTATCTGTATATATTCTGGTTTTTGATTTCTATATCCTATGGGAAATACATAGGAAAATAAGTGCAATTCTTCTATTTTAAATTCATGGATTTCTCCGACGGCAGGATAGTCTATTAACCATGCCTCTGAGCGTAAGTATGTCAAAATAAATGACAATAATTTGGCTGTTTTTTCACTGATATCAGAATAATTAATTATTTCTTGATGTTTCTTTGACCAACAATCATAATAGACAATACGAGCTAATAAAATTGGATATTGATTGGTTAACTGTTCAGATTGTAATTGACAAAATTCTTGGATATGTGATGATCTCAAATCATGACAGCTAATTTCTGGTTTTGTGCAAATAATTCCCCGAATCATAGCTCTACTCGACTTTGATAAATAAAAAATTGCAAAAAGTAAATCAGCATAAGCTTCTGGTAAATTTTACTTTGGCACTGATTGAGTGTCCTGTTTCCAGGAGGTGACACGATATTGAGTTGATAATTCCAGAGTTAAACAAAAATGGATATCTGGTGGTGATTAAATTTGCATAATCTGCAACCCTTATAGTGACAATTCATTAAGTGTCACTATCATAGTTTTTTACTACTGTAATTAATATTGCCAGTATATGCAGAATAGGTTCTACGGAAATTGAAATAGTATATAATCGTATTATCTGCTTTTAACCTCTGTTTTTGCCACAAATATATAAAAATATACAATTGTCAATTAACTAAAGAATAAAAATTGTAAATTTTATCACATAAATTGCATTATTGATTCTAAAAAATAATTAAATGTTATGAAATATCTGGATTAGTGAAATGTTGAGTGAAATGTTGGCAAATTTTAAGAAATTATTAAAACAACCAGTAATTATTTCCAGTGCGATCGCCACAATTTTCATTGTGGGAGTTCAGAAACTACAAGTCTTAGAGAACATAGAGTTAAGAGTTTATGACCAGATGATGCAAATGAGGGGTGATCCTGTCCCAGATTCGCGGCTATTAATTGTTGCTGTCACTGAGGAGGATCTGCAAAAATGGAATTGGCCTTTACCTGGGGAAGTCCTAGACAAACTATTGGGCAAACTGGAAGAATATGAACCCCGTGCCATTGGTTTAGATATTTTTCGGGACTTACCTGTGCAACCAGGACATGAAAAATTACTAGAACGTTTAGAGTACAGTGATATCATCTTTCCTGTCTGTAAACACGCTGATAGCAAAAATCCTGGGATCGCACCCCCACAAGGAACAAAACCAGAACAAGTAGGATTTAGCGATATTGTCGAAGATACTGATGGTTCTATTCGTCGCAATCTGATATCAGTGAAGGCAAATGAGTCAAATCTTTGTCAAAGCCCTTTCTCCTTGAGTTGGCAATTAGCCATTAAATTCTTGGATGGGGGAGGTATTCAGGCACAAATAACGGACAACCAAGAACTACAACTGCGTAATGTGATTTTTAAACCTCTGCAAAGTCATTCTGGAGGTTATCAAAACGCAGATACCCAAGGCTATCAAATTCTCTTGAATTACCGTTCTCAAAGTCAGATCGCCCAGCAGGTAACTGTTACAGATGTACTTTCTGGTCAGGTGAAACCTGATTTAGTCAAAGACCGTATTATCTTGATTGGTTCGACTGCACCGAGTTTAAAAGATATTTTTAACACCCCATTTACTACTGGCAAAGCTAATAATACAGGGAAGATGGCAGGAGTTGAAATTCATGCTCAGATGGTCAGTCAAATTCTCAGTGCAGTTTTGAATAACCAGCGTCTGTTTTGGTTTTTACCGGGATGGGGTGAATTTATCTGGATAGGAGGATGGTCTGTGGTTGGCGGATTTTTAGCATGGCGCATTCGACATCCTTTAGCTTTGGGAGTGGCTGAAGGTGGATCTTTAGCCGTTTTATTGGGAACTAATTTTGTGATTTTTCTCCAAGCTGGATGGTTTCCAGTAGTTTCTCCAGCACTGGGCTTAGTAGTTGCAGCGGTTGGTGTTCTTGCTTACAGTGCCTATTTTAGCCAGCAAGAGCAGGAGAAAGTCATGCAAATAGTACAAGAGCAACAAGACTTAATTGCTCAGTTGCAAGCCTATAAATTGCAAGAACCCAGTAGACAAACTCAGGCAACAAATGTGGGTCCTGCACTCTATCCTTCAGGACAAGAACTGGCGTTAAGTACATTACTCAACAAACGTTACAACATTACTGAAAAGTTAGGTAGTGGAGGATTCGGTACTACTTACTTAGCTCAAGATATTCAACGACCGGGAAAACCATTATGTGTGGTTAAACAAATGCGATCTGCTAACCAAAGCCCAGAATATATAAGTGTTCTTAGACGCTTATTTCATAATGAAGCATATATTTTGGAAACTTTGGGCAAACACCCGCAAATACCCTACTTATTAGCGTTCTTTGAAGAAAATCAGCAATTTTATTTAGTTCAGGAATTTATTGAGGGTCATTCCTTATCTGATGAGTTGAAACCAGGAGTACCTCTTGCAAAGGCCGAAGCGATGAATATACTCAAAGAAGTATTGCAAGTCCTGGTCTTTGTTCACAATTATGGTGTGATTCATCGAGATATCAAACCCAGTAACTTGATTAGACGCAAAACAGGTGGTTCTATTGTTCTCATTGACTTTGGTGCTGTCAAACAAATACAACCACAAATGCAAGCCCAACAGCAAGAAAATCAAACTATCACTATTGGGACTCCTGCTTATGCACCTGGTGAACAAATGAGCGGTATGCCAAAACTCAACAGCGATATTTATGCTTTGGGAAAAATTATCATACAAGCTTTAACAGGAGTCCATCCCAAAGTTTTCCAGCGAGATGTCAATACTGGTGTGGTGATCATTAATCAGACATCGGAAACGGGTGAACAGATTTGGTATTATTGGTGGGAACTGGCAAACACCACTGAGCCATTGAATGGGGTGATTAATAAAATGGTGCATCTTGACTTTACACAAAGATATCAGTCAGTTGAGGAATTGTTGAATATTGTGGCAACTTTATAGGAGATTGGGGATGTAACGCAAACCCAGGTAAAAAGCAATTTTCTCCTTGCTACCTTGCTTCTTGATTTCCGCTCTATAAAACTTACCCAGAGCTATCCAAGTCTAGACCAAACTGGTTACATAACTGTACAGTATTATGTGTACATTCCCGTAATTGTGTCTACACCTGGGTAGATTTTATCTTAACAGTTACAAACCCTCAATCCTACAGCTATGACTTGTAGTTACTTTGGTCAAAGAAATGATAAATAGTACCTTCTGGAGCTAGACTCATAGCTGTGTTATGATCCTCTATGGCTTTTTGGTGATTACCTAGTGCTAAATAAGTCTGACTACGCCAAAAATAACAGAGAGTGTTGTGAGGATTGATATAAATAGCTTGTGTATAATCTTCTAATGCACCAGTTAGATCTTGTAACTGATGCAGCCGGAAATTGGCTCTTTCTGTATAAACTTGGAAACAATGGGGATAAAGGGCGATCGCATTCTGGAAGTTGCCCATCGCTCCCTCAATATCCCCTTGGGCAAAACAAGTATAAGCCTGTTGAATATATCGGTTGATATCCAGTGTTTCTTTGAGGTTCAGGTCTTGATGATTGCTGTTCACTTTTGCAGAGGTTCTATCTTGATGGTTGGTTAAAGACATATCTCTTAACAGATTAACGTCAGTTTTAGTTTTGGGAAGCACCACAAGATAATATTGGCTGTTTTGCCAACTTTTCTGCCAACTTTTCCTGTCCCTCTTGTCCCACTGACTGCAATAAAGCTTCCCAGTCTGATTGTACTTGGGTATCATTGGGACGCTGACAGCGTAAATCGGCCACAATACTCAGAGCATTGTCCCAAAATCCCTCTCTGGCATAAATCATCGCCTGATCTAATGGTTGGGTTTTTTGTTGGATCTGGTTAGTGAGGTCTTCGTTTTGTACGCGCTGAATTTTACCTTCTAGTTTTTCGTTGGGAACACCAAGATCATTAGGGTAAATTATGTCAAAAGTCCAAGTATATTTTTTACCTATTGTTAATGATGCTTTATCCACGGGTACAGTTAAACTCACAATACCTTCTTGTCTCACAGGTGTCAAAGTTGTTTCATACAGATGTTTAGCCCGTTTACCATCAACCTCTCTCAAAACAAATTTCAGTTCTTTTACTTTTCCCAGAGATTCCGGTTTCATATAGAACCAGAATTTGGGATTTTCTGCTGTCGTCAGTTGTGCTTCTTCGTTTCCGGGTATCAGAGCAATGATACCACCTCCTCTTGTTGAACCAGTAAGTGTTCTACCTGGTTTGTTGGGAACATAGACCATCACCCTGCGACGTTGAATGTAGCCAGTTACATTTCTAATTGCTGTTGTGGCATAGCGATCGCCAGGACGTATTTGCAGTGCTTGTTGGAAATAAGATAAAGCTTGGCGATAGTTTCTTCGTCTGGTTAATTCATAACCACGGGACATATATTGTGTATATTGGCCTGAGTTTTGTGCTTTTACCACAACCTGATCTGCTGCTAAAACTTTTGTCGGATTGAGAAAATCTGGCGGTAAATAGACTAAAGCCGTAAGCAAACAACCTGTCAAAAATCTAAGTTTCTTAGGATACATATCTACTTCCGTTTAATAGAGTAATTTTGATAAAATATTTATTGATGTTTGTGGCATTTCCATTTCTGTTATGACTATATCAATTATAATGCGTAATTTTTATTTTGATACTCCTGCTTTTTGAGTGGCTTTTGCTCCTTTTTTTCATAAATTCGGCGAAATGGGCAAATTATAAGGTTTGCATCCATCTGCAATTTACAAGTAACAATAGTTTGCCGTCTATATCTTCACCAAACTTTCACGTAGGGAAGTTTGATCAATATCTTGGGCTGATGGGGTTAGTTGATATCCGGTAGATTCCTGGTAATCTATCTAAGAGGTTGTTTGAAAAGTATTAGATGAAACCGATAATCTCTAGAAACCTAACCCCCCTTCCCTTACAAGGGTAGGTTTTTTACATTGTCGTGAGGGCAAGACTTGGGGGACAAGGAAGGACAGTGGACAAGGGAGGAAAACAGTACAAAATCATCTTCTCTTGGTAACAAAAAGACCATTGTGCTGATAAAATCTTCCTTGTCTACTTTCCCTCCTTGTCTTCCAGGTCCTGCCTCAACAGATAATATTAAAAACCTACCCCTGTGAGACCCCCCTTCCCCCCTTCCCTACAAGGGAATGGGGGTTTCAAAGCCTCTCCCCGCGTCGGGAAGAGGTTTGGAGAGGGGTTTATTTAGGGTTTGCTGAAAAAATGCAAAACGCAGATAAATCAAAAGTTTGAGGCTGATAAATAGGAAAAAAGTGCAAGGGTTTTGAAGGGTATACGTGAAAAAGTGTGCATTTTTTGGTATTTCGAGAGATGGAAAAGGAATTTTCAAACTTCCTCCTGACTCCTGACTCCTGACTCCTGACTCCTATCCCCTCATGGAAAGACTTTCTCAGCAAGTCCTATTTATACATTAAAAACTTTTCAAACATCCTATAAGTGGGATACTAAGCTTTTGTGTGTTTAATTTATATTAAGTCTAGCGGGCTGTCCAGCCCGCACCAGATTAGGATGATCAAAGTATCATTGAACATCATGCCCAGATACCCCATCCAGACGCTAGGTATTTAATTAACCTACATGAACCGCAAAACGTACTAGATTTTCTTGACCAAACTGCAATGAATCCCCATTCATGAGTCGATATTGGACACCAGGACTTAAAGGAGTTCCGTTTAAATAAATACCATTGGTACTCATGTCAACAATCATGTAGCTATTTTGCGACCAATCCCAAGACACTCGCGCATGACGACGAGAAACTATTCCTTCGTTGGGGATACCAGTTAGGTCAATTTCTGGGGGAATAGTAATGCTTTGACTGCGGCGACCAATAAAACCTGCTTCCCCTGACCATTGAAATTCTCTACCTGAAAAGTGAATGAGTTTGAGAAGTGGTACTTTGGGTGTCGGTGGGGGATAAGGTGGCTGTATAGGTTGTATGGGTGGGCGTGGCTGATAATTGGTTTGATCGTCAACTGGGCGTTGGTTGATAGGTTGAGGTGGTGTTGGTCGTGGTGTGGGTTGAGGTGGTATGGGTGTCGGTATCGGTGTGGGTTGAGGTGGTGTGGGTTGAGGTGTAGGTGCTACTAGATTACCCAAAGGAGTTCCACACCAAGCGCAAACCTTGGCATTATTGGGTAGGATTTTGTTAAAATATTCACAGCTTGGGTTAGGACAACGATTTGCAGCCATAGTTATTTAAATCATCAGGTATGGGTTGTAAAGGGACAAGACCTACTTTACTAAGTAAACACTGACCCTGACGAGTAGTTAGTATCTCAGCAAAGGTAGAACCAGCAGGAGGGCGGCTGTTGTCTTTGGGGTAAACTACAAATATAGGGTATCCTAAAGGGTAACTTTGGAAAGCATTAACATCAAAAAAATAGTCATCATGCTGGCAGAGGTTGTCTGAAGTTTTCAGAGGACGGCGTTCGCGTTTTTGAAATAGCGGTTGAATAGCTGGTTTGTTACCATCTACTATAGCTAATGGATAGCCTGTACACTGTCCCTTGATTTTACTAATCATGCCAAAGCCAATGATACCAGTAGTTTGTCCGTTGAGAATTTCTTGACGGATTTGATTTTGGGTTCTGGTTGTATCCCACTGAGTCACTTTGGCTGCAAATAAAGCTTGATCCTGGGGGTCATTTTTTAGCACTATTTCTATAAATTTACTGTTGGCTTCTGGTTCTGTAGGGGCAAATGGTCTAATTTCTAAATTCGGCAGATTACTATTAATTTGCTGCCAATTTGTAATTCTTCCTGTATAAATTTCACGCAGTTGATCGATTGTAATTTGACCACCGAGTGCATCTGTCATATTGTCATTTTTTCTACTAAATTCGACATAGACTAATAACCCATCATAAGCAACTGATTTTTTATCTAGTTCCCCTGATATTTTCTGAGTTAAACTGGTGATGGCAAAGTCTTTTTCTCCTGCTTGGACTACTGCTATCGGTTGCCCCAGATTTTCTAAATTTGATGACGCTACGGGAGTATATTTAAAAGTCGCTTGTGCTTCTGGTTTCGGTTGATATAGTAAATCTTCTAAACTGTCTTTTCCTACTTTTTGTTTGATAATAAAAGTCCATGTACCAGGATTTTCCCCTGTGTAATTAAATTGCCCAGCAGGTACATTATTTACATCGGCAAATCTCCGCCGCAGTTTAGACCATTGTAAATATTTGCTACTATCATCATGTTGATTAAAATACTTAACATAAGCAAAAATTCCTCCTCCCAATAATAACAAAACTATGATTAATAACCACATTGATACTTTTTTAAGACTTTGCTCAGGTTGTGTTTGAGAAGATGAATCTGAATTATTTGTTTGACCTTCTTTGGGTAATTTTATGAGTGCTTGCCGCGCTAATTCTGCACTTGTAAAAGGTGTATGTATGCCAATTAATTTTTCAATAAACTGCTTTAAATAAATATCTGTAGTAGACCAATTTTGATTGTCTCTGGGGTCTAGAGGTTGATTATCAGCATAATTTATCGTGCTTCCTGCTAGTAAATAAAAAGCTACTAATCCTAATGATTCTAAATCTTTTTCTTTTTGAGCAGGTGCGGGTTGGGTAATGGCTGGGGGAATAAATAAGTTTTCCCAAATTGCTAAATCACAAAGATATATAGAAAATTGTTCATGTTTGGTTAATTTATTGGTTAATTTAATTAATATACTATCTAAATTTATGTTGCTGTGAGCAATACCTTGTTGTACTTGGTTGGAGGGAAAACGTATTTTTTGACTGTGGAGAAATTCTAGAGTTTGTAGAGATTGATTTAGTATTTCTCTCACCTGAACGGCTGTCATTTTCCCGTTTTGGATGAGATATTGATGTAAGGTTTGGGATGCTTCTATGGCTTGGGTGATTAAATAACAACGTTCTAATTTTTCATCAGCAATGGCCTCCAAAGTGTTAACTAAGCGAAAATTTTGCATTCTACTATCTGCTAATTTTATTCCTCCTAAACGTTGAAAAAGTTGTTTACGATCGCCTGATTCTTGGTCATTAAAACAACGTTTGGGCAGCAAATATTCTTTGATTTCTACAGGCTGTTGATCCTTAATTTTTACACCCGAATATAAGCGCCCATAACCCCGCACGCCTAAATAATTAGTTACCTGATATGTACCGGAGTTACCTTTTATTTCTGCTTGCTCTGATAAAGTCGCAGGAAAACCACATTCTAGACAGAATTTAGCACCTTTGAGTTCTTGGGCGGTTTGGCAAGGGCGATCGCAATTGAGAGGATTATTGTATGAACAGATGTATTCTGGATAAAAGGAAGCAAATGATGTCATATACAAAAATTTTTCACCATTATTGTGATTCCATTTTCACTTTAAACGAGTTTTCTGATTTCATAGCTTATATCCGACGCTGAAATAAAACCCGTCATCCTGGGCATTTACGCCACGGTCATCTAAATTAATTAAAGGTAGACTGTAATCTAAGCGTATATTGAAACCTGGTACAAGTTGCCACAACACTCCTACTCCCGTACCAGCTAAAAAAGTTTGTCTCTGTAGGGTGTTAGGGTTATCATCTTTATTCCAGACATATCCTAAATCAAAAAATGGCGCTATCTTGATTGATGAGTTGCCTTTTTCATCTTTAGATAGTGTGATTTGATTTTCTACAGCAAATCTTACTCCGTTGTCACCTGCACGGGCATTTTGCCGATAACCACGTACTGACTGACCACCACCAATTATAAATTGCTGTGATGGTAATAAACTATTAGGTGTGAGTTGTATTTCTGCTTGGGCAAATAATAAATAGTTATCGCTGATTCTTTGTAATCTTTGTATTTGTCCTAACCAACTGAAAAACTGACCATCAGGAATAGGATCGTCGTTTCTGGTAGCATCAAATACGTTTATACCCAGACTAAATAAAGAACGTAAAGACCATGCACCTTGGAAATCCCGTGATAAATAGTCTTGTCCAAATTTAATTACTCGTGTTCTGCTGTTAGCGTTTTCATCTGGACCAAAACCGAATCCTGTCGGACCTGCAAAAGTAAAGGTTTGACCATCTTGGATACTAAAACCCAAGGATAATGCAAATTCTTGCCGCAGCGATCGCACTAAAGGTTGACGAAAACTGATTTCATAGAGTTGGGACTCACCGCGAATATTGGCATTTTTAAAAGGTTCTTGGATAACTTTATTATTATTAATAGCTGTTCTCAGTTGCACAGTCCCATTCATGGTATTTACTGGGATGCGATAACTGAAATCATAGACATTTGATCCGCCTCTGGCTGTAAAATAATAAGATGCTGCCAGTTCATCACCCCATCCTGTGAGATTACGATAAACCGTATTGATACCAAATCTTTCTGAACCTACACTTGGTGGGGAATAGTTATCAACATTTAAACTAGCTTCTAGAGGGTTAGCTTCGGTAACTCTGACGACTAGGATATTTTCACCCAACTTAGTACCCGGACGGAGACTACCTTCTACGTTGGAAAATAAGGGATCTATTCTTAATAATCTTAACTGCTCTTCTATATATACTGCGGACAGGGGTCTTTTCATTCCTAATGCTATACGCGATCGCACATAATTAGGATGAATATGTTTTGTTCCTTCAACTTCAATTTTCTCTAAACCTCCTTCAATTACCTGTATTTTTACCACACCATCGGTAATTGTTTGGTTAGCTAAAATTGCCCTTGAAGTCAGATATCCCCCATCTAAGTAGAGTTGGGTGATCGCATCAGCAACTTTTGTCAGTTCTTCCAAGCTCACAGAACGTCCTTCTACTTCCTTAGTCAAGGTGTTCAATTGCTCTTGGTTAAAAATTGTACTACCGACTACTTCAATTTTATTAACTTGAATCTTTTCCGTTTCGGTTTCGGTTTGAGTTTCAGTTTGAGTTTCAGTTTGAGTTTCAGTTTCTGAAGGAACTATTTGTCGATCTTCCGGTGTCAGTGGTTCAGCATCAGGGACAGGTTGTATAAATCTTTTCTCATTGGTGTTATTTGCTGGATTTCCCCCTTGTGCTAAACTATTTTTTGATATTTCTAAGAACACTGAAGAACTCACAACACCCGTATTCTTTACTACTTCTTGATTGGATTCTAACTGTTGATTTGGTTTATTTGTAACTTGTGTTAGCAGATGATCAGGTTGTTTTAATAATACAAACGAACTAGATGATCGAGCATGACCTGGTGATGCAGAGAACAATAGCAGCGTACTGGGAATGAAAAATACACATAAATTTCTTCCTTGTAAATACCAACTCATAAAATTACTACCCCTGTCTTTTATTTTTCCACTTATCACTTATGTTTATATCAGCTTGTAGTTTTTAGATTAACACGCTATGTTCTCTTGAGATCGAGAAATGGCAAAATTTTAGTATTTTTTCCATAATATACAAAGGTGAGGTTGCATAGGATAAATTAGGATAAATATTGATGCACAGTTAGAATACATCTTCAGATCCATGTTATGGCTAATTTCGGATTGATTTTTATAACTGAACTTCTACCTTTGACAAAAACGAAAACCTGTGCTGTTGTCAAGACTTTTTAATCAATTTTTAATCAATAACTATGGGATTTTTATTGCTATCATTTTGGAGTCGTTCATGATTAGCAATTAAATAATCAATAGCTTTTTTAAAATAGCCTTGACTGGACTTATCAAATACAGTATTTTCTAAATCCACAGTTTGTAATTTGCGCTCTAGTTTTAAGCGATAATCATCATCATGAATTAATCTTAAAACTATTTTCATATATTCTGCGGGATTCTTAGCAATTAATTCATCAAAACCAATGATTCTCAACATCTGTGAACCAATCCGACTATACCATCTATTACCTTCAAAAGTTACCATTAATTTACGTAAATATAAACTATCGGCCACAATATTACAACCCCCAAAATGATAGGATTCAATACATAGATCTCCTTCTTCCATCATTTCCATATATTCATCGTACATTTTGACGGGAACTAACTCAAAATTATCCTTTCCTAAAATTGATTCTAGATCTTTTTCAAAGGGAATAAAATCATTTTTATTAATTAAAGCTCCACCCGAAAAGAATCTAAATAATAAAGGTTTTTCAGCATTATCAATAATTTCTTTTAATATGTTTAGCATCGGAAAATTAACTTTTTGGGCAAACCAAGAACAATTAATAATAAACTCAGAACGTGATTTTTGCGGTTTTCTTAAATCATAAATAGGATGATTATGTACCGCACCAAAAGCAGGTAATAAAACTAATCTTTCCGAATAATTTCTATCGGCTAAATTAATATTTTCTACATTAGCACCACTAATATAATAATCTATTGTTGAGCCAAAAGTGCTGACAGAATGACCTAAACCACAAACTTGTATAGGTGCTAATCTTAAATTAGATAAAAATATACTTTCATCACTCATACCAATATCAGGATAAAAAATTAGTTGAAAATCATTGTTAGCGATCGCGTCAATATTTAAACTACCATTTTCAAAAAATACATATTTCATTCCCTTAAAACCCTCAATATCTAAATTATTTCTCACACCACCCAAATGAACCAAAGTTACATCATAACCGGACTTCAAAGAATTAACAAACTCTGCTAAAATCCGGTATACAGAATGTTTATCAAACCATAAAGAGGTAATGATAGCGATTTTTTTAGGATCGGGTTTATTAATAATTTGTGCATTTTGACAAAAAGGACTTTCTTGGATAGCTTGATTAACTTTATACTTAATTTCATGATCTTTATTTTCGTCAATGTAGGTAGCACCAAAACAAATTTCTGAGATATTATAGAAAATGTTTAAATTTTCATGACGGTATGACAAATGTTCACGGAGACTATAATAAGCGGTTTTATTAACTAAAGCGGATTTATAAAGTCCCAAAAAATGCGAATACCATAAACAAGCCAGATGAGGATTAGTATTGAATAACAGATCCCTATCAAAATTAACATTATTTCTAGCTGAATATAAAGTTAAAATTTTGACAAAGTTATTAGGTTGATTCTTGAGAATTTCTAAATAACCATCAGTATTTTTAAAATTTGATATGGCTACCAAATTAGCAATAGTAGGATTAAGTTGAATAAACTTGAGAGTATAAGTATCACCAATGATATAATCAGGCTGGGTGAAAAAATATAAAAAATTCTTCACAAAAGCATCAATAAAGTATTGACATTCTGGCGAAATTGTAGAATAGGTATTCTCTGCGAAATACCAGATGATTTCTAAAAAAATATCCGATAATTCATCATATTCTTGCTTAGAATATATGGTGATTAATTGTTGAGGATTGAATTGAGGTAATTGGGTATTATCAGTCATATTATCAGTCATATTATCAGTCATTGGCAAATTGTACACTACATCTTCTGTTTATCCCCTAGTGATGGGGTAATAAAAATTTATTTTTCTAATAGGACACTTGTACCAGTAAAAATTTCCAACAAGAAACTCTTGACACTCCCCGGTCTAAAGATGCGGTCTACATTCACAGAATCGCCATTAGACGACAGGTTAACACTAATCGCCCAAGAGGGCAAATCTCCTTGAGCGTAAGTTACCGTGTGTTCTGCGGTACTTAATCCCAGTTTAAAACCTGATACCTCTGAAACATCCTTTCAGATTGATTATTATAATATACATCTCCAGAAAAGAAATAATGGAACCTATTTATGGGGGCAGGTCGAAGCTTATGGGATATTTAGATGTCTGATTTTTACTTTAAATTATCGCCCAAATGCTTCGCCCCTACAGTGCATAACCTGAAATCTTTGGTATATCTTTTCCCAAGAGGCGTAATGATAATATCTCAAAACGTCCATGTTTTGAAAGCTTGTTTTCAAAGTTTTTTATGTAAAATATAATACCCCATATCCCTTAAATCCCTCTTTTCAAAGCAGGGCGTTTTCAACGTGGGAGTAAATTGTCAAATCATTTCCTAAACCGACAGGGAAATATAGGATCTAGTTGATGAAGATTACAATTTGTGACAGATGAAGCAAGTTTTGTTACGAAAATATACAAAGGTGAGATTACATAGGATAAAAATTGATGTATAGTTAGAAAGCGTGTCCAGGTTATGGCTAATTTCGGATTGATGTTATGCTGAAAAGTCGATATAATCAGTTATTCGTCCTACTAACTCTTTTATCTCAAGTAAGTGTAAAACCAGCAAATGCACAGATTACCCCAGCTAATGATGGCACTAATACTCTAGTTAACACTACAGGCCAACAAATTAATATTACTGGAGGTACTCAAGCTGAACAAAATTTATACCACAGTTTCCAGCAATTTGGTTTAAATCAAGGTCAAATTGCTAACTTTTTAAGTAATCCTAATATTATCAATATACTCGGTAGGGTGACAGGGGGCGATGCCTCTGTTATTAACGGTCTGATTCAAGTTACTGGTGGTAATTCTAATTTATTCCTGATGAATCCGGCTGGGATCATCTTCGGTAATAATGCTAGTTTAAACGTACCAGCATCATTTACCGCCACTACAGCTAATGCTATAGGTGTAGGCAATAATTGGTTTAACGCCACAGGACAGAATAATTATAATTTATTAACCGGCAATCCTAATAGTTTTGCTTTCTTAAACCAAAATTCTGGGGCAATATTAAATACTGGAAATTTAATTACCAATCAAGGAAGTGTCACCTTATTAGGTGGTACAGTAATTAATACTGGTACCATATCCACCCCCAATGGTAATATTACCATTGCAGCCACACCCGGCGAAAAATTAGTAAAAATATCCCAAGAAGGCAGTTTATTAAGTTTAGAATTACCTATAGATCAAAGCGGATTAAATCAAGTAACAAATACTCCTTCATCATTAGCTCAATTATTAACATTGATTAATGTGAATCATGCGTCAGGAGTAACAGTAGAAAATGGCCAGTTAAAATTAACAAGTATTAATCAAGTAGTCCCCACAGAAACAGCCACAAATATTATATCAGGAAATATCCAAGCTAAGAATACAATTAATATATTAGGCGATAAAATAGGGATATTTAATGGGAATGTTAGCACATTAGGAAGTAATGGGGGCAATATATTTATTGGGGGAGATTATCAAGGAAAAGCCACACTACCCACAGCCCAATTTACCTATATTGACCCAAATAGTAATATTAAAGCCGAAGGAATTAATGGCGGAAATATCATAGTGTGGTCAGATCAAGCCACAAGAATATATGGTAATTTAAGTGTCAAAGGAAATAATCAAGGCGGATTTATAGAAACCAGTAGTAAGGGATATTTAGACATTACCACAGTGCCGGATATTTCAGGACAAAGTGGAGGAACTTGGTTAATAGATCCTACAGATATTGACATAGTAGCAGGAAGTGGAAATACAAACATTCCTGATAATAATCCCTTTACTGCCACAGGAGATAATGCTTCTTTAGGAGTAGATTTAATCATCACAGCATTAAATAATGGAAATGTCACAGTAGCAACAGGTTCGGGGGGAACACAACTAGGAAATATTAGCTTAAATACAGATTTAAATTATAGCGGTGCTACATCAACATTAGAATTAAAAGCCCATGGCAGAGTGAATATTAATGGCAATATTAATAGTTCCGTAAATCCATTAAATGTAATATTAACAGGGGATAGTCAAAATGCAGGGATTGATGGGGCAGTATCAATATACTCAAATATAACAACAAATGGGGGGAATTTAACCGCCACAGGAAAGACATCAGTAAATGGTTTTGCAGGACTATTTGTAGGCTCAGGAATAAATATTAATACAGGAAATGGCAGTATTAACTTCACCAGTACATCATCAGGAACTGGAACTGGATCACATGGTATTTCTATAGGAGGAACATTAACAACAACTTTAGGAAATATCACATTAACAGGCAATAGTACTAATGCTAATGGTAATGCAGCAGGAATTACAATAGGTAATCAAATTACCTCAAATAGTGGTAGTATAACATTAACAGGCACATCAGCAGGTAGTAGTAACGCTGCTAGAGGTATTAGTGTAGGAGGTAATGTATCAACAAATAGTGGAAATATCACATTAACAGGAAATAACACTAATGCTAATGTTGATACACCAGGAATTTTAATAGCTAATCAAATTACCTCAAATAGTGGTAGTATAACATTAACAGGCACATCAGCAGGTAATGGTCAATTTGCTAGAGGTATTGCTGTACAAAGTAGTGTATCAACAACTAGTGGAAATATCACATTAACAGGCAATAACACTAATGCTAATAGTAATGCACCAGGAATTGTAGCATTTAATCCAATTACCTCAAATAGCGGTAGTATAACATTAACAGGCACATCAGCAGGTAATGGTCAATTTGCTAGAGGCATTAGTGTAGTAAGTAGTGTATCAACAACTAGTGGAAATATCACATTAACAGGCAATAACACTAATGCTAATGGTAATGCAGCAGGAATTAGAACATTTAATCAAGCCATCACTTCTAATACAGGTAGTATAACATTAACAGGGACATCAGCAGGTAATGGTATCAGTGCTAGAGGTATTAGTGTAGAAGGTAATGTATCAACAGATAGTGGAAATATTACATTAACAGGCAATAACACTAATGCTAATGGTATAGCCGAAGGAATTTTCAGTAATCGAGCCATCACTTCTAATGCAGGTAATATCACATTAATTGGCAGTTCTAATAGCGCTAATGGTGGAGTAAATATTGGCAGTGCTAATATTACAGCCAACTCTACATCTGCCAACGTTAATATATCTAGTAATGTCGGCAATATCGTACTAGGAAATATTCAAGATAGTGGCAATTTAACAGTAACATCGGCGGGAACAATTACCCAAAATGCAGGTACAAGTATCACAGTTGCCAATAATGCTAACTTCACCACCACCTTAGCAAATACAGGCAACGTGACTGTTACTAATAACAATGCTAACGGCACAGTATTAGGTAATAGTACAATCGGGGGAACATTCACCTTAACAAGTGCTGGAAATGTCACTCAATTTAGTGGGGAAAATTTACAGGTAGCAGGAAATACTAGTATCACAGCTAATAGTTTTACTGCCTCTGGAAATAATAATAGTTTATCCCGACTAACTACTAACAATGGAGATTTATTAATAGATAGAGTAGGAGTGGTAACATTAGGAAATGAAACTATTACAGGTAATCTAACAGTCAATAGTCAAGCAACGGGATTTGGATTTAATGGTACTTATGG
>NZ_JACJPT010000077.1:0-24132 GCF_014696195.1 Sphaerospermopsis sp. FACHB-1094
GTGACTGGGGACTGGTGACTGGGGACTGGGGACTGGTGACTGGGGACTGGTGACTGGTGACTGGGGACTGGTGACTGGTGACTGGGGACTGGGTAATCACTTTTATGTTTTTTAATCAGCTATTCCCTATTCCCTATTCCCTATTCCCTATTCCCTATTCCCAATTCCCTATTCCCAATTCCCTATTCCCAATTCCCAATTTAATATATGAATTACTGGTTAATGAAATCTGAACCTTCTGTCTATAGTATTCTTGATTTACAAACTCAAAAACAAACTATTTGGGATGGTGTGCGAAATTATCAAGCACGGAATTTTTTAAAGCAAATGCAAATAGGAGATTTGGCTTTTTTCTATCATTCTAATGCTGAACCTCCAGGAATTTTCGGTTTGATGAAAATAGTAGAAACTGGTATTGCTGATCCAACTCAATTTGATACTAATAGTAAATATTATGATCCTAAGTCTACTCCTGAATCTCCCCGGTGGTTAACTGTAAAGGTAGAGTTTGCCGAGGTATTTTCTCAACCGATTTTTTTATCTACACTTAAAGAAAAATTTACGGGAGATGAATTATTAGTAGTTAAAAAAGGTAATCGTTTATCAGTAATTTCTGTAGGAGAATCTGTAGCAAAAAATATTTTAGCCATGAATAATTAATTATGCAAAAAATAGTTTATAATTAAAGCACAACTAAATTGTTGTTAAGAAATTAGACCTTATACGGACAAAATTTTTAGGCAATATATAGGCATATAGGCAATATATTTTATGCTCAACGGACCACTACATGAACAACCCCGCAACCAAAGAGCTACAGTAATTCGTACCAGTAATGAATTTATACTGCTGGAATGGTTAAAATCAACTGGTCGTCTAATAGCGCGTGAACATATAGAATCTGACCTGACCAGTGACGTTGAAGAAGAAATTTCCGAGATTATCGACCTCGACGATCTGGCTTATGATAATGATGATGATACAGGTTTAGATTTGGAAGACTAGGTTTGTCATAAAATCACGCAAAGATACCAATAAACTTATTTGAGTCTTTTTTGAGTCTTTGCGTTTACCCTGGGGATATCCTGACAGAAATTGCGTAAGCTTTTAATCTTTTTTTAATCTTTAATCAACTGCTGCAAAGCTGCAAATAAATCCTTTGTTAAATCACTCACACCTTTTCTAGCAGCTTGTTTATTTCCCTGACATTTTTCCCATCTTTCTGTTACGGAAATTGGTTCACCGACAGTAATCATCGCTTGTTTTAAACCTAAACGTGGTCTTCCAGGTAAAGTCGAATCTTTAATTCTAGACAACATATCAAACATTAATAAAGTCGTTTCTGCAAACCTATCAGCTGTCGGTTTTTCTTGAATATAATTAGCTGTCACCGCTACAAAACTTTCGGCTATTCGGATATGTTGCATTCGCAAATCTGCTTCCTGGGCTACCCAGTCAGCCAGACCACGTTTAAAAGGTGGTAAACTATTGATATCCTCGATATCATCACGATAAATATAATTCCAACCGGCTTCTTCTAACCGCCGACATCTATCAATAAAATTACCTTGTGCCGTCACATTAAAATATTTTTCAGCCACCTGTAAAGCTGTATCCATTAAATTTCCTAACCTATTAATTAAAACCTGATTAGGGTTAGCTGTTTCTGCACAAATAATTACTGGTAAATCTCGATGATAAAAACGCCGATAAAAGTCTTCCATTTCCGTAATTAAATATTCTGCTAAACGAAAAAGTCGCTGATATAAAATTTCTTCCCTATTCTTGCCAGTGTAACTAATTTCCGCCACTGGTAAACCACTATCAGCTTCTAATTTTGATATTAGCCATTCTATTTTTTCCCAAGGTGGGTTAACATAACTATATTTAATACCAATAGGAATAATAAAAACCGTTTCTGGGCGGTTAGCTTTTTGCAAATCTTCCACACACCAAAAACTTATTTGTGCTACACCAGGTTCTAAAGGACTGACTATTCCACTATGACCATTTGTACCACCTTCAGGAGCGATCGCAATAGGCATTTCTGCATTGACAAATAAATTTCTTACCATTTGAATTGCATTTCTATCTACTTTTCTTCCCCTACGAACTGGTACACCACCGCAGCGAGAAAATAACCATCCTAACCAATTTCCCGCCCATAAAGTCATGCCTCTTTCATACATAAAATGACTATGAACAGGATATTTTAAATCAATGCCTTTTTCCCGCGCTACCTTGGGAACAATGCGAGAAAGCAAATATAGCATTGTTAAAGGATCTTCAACTTCTGGATGACGAAAAGCAATTAAAAATCTAATTTTACCCTCTTGAAATTCATGATATAATTTAGCTAACACTTCGGCGTTTTCAGCTTCTATGTTCACAATACCAGCAGGTAGCCAAGGTCTAGTTCTCACCCGTAAAATAAAAGGGAGAAAAAAAGACATCACCTTGAGTACCAACGGTTGAAAATTTGGGGGAATAAATTTTAATGGTGGTTGGGTGGAATGAATAGACTTAGGCAACTTTTTCTCCTGTAGTGTGGTAAAACGTAAAACAATATGAGTGAGTATTGCAAATAGTAATTTGTCCAGGTTATGAAATAAGCAAACCGCAAAGTACGCAAAGTACACAAAGGGAAGAGAATGGATAAGGGGTTTTTTATCCATGCTATGATTTTAGCAAAGTTGGATGCTCACAAATTATGTAAATAGAAAGCGAAGATCGCAATTATAATAATTTTATGTGAATATTATACAAATATGTAAAACTACAAAAAATAAAACTTCTGAAATTATCTGCGTTTATCTGCGTTCATCTGCGTTCCCTAAAAACTCAAAAACATGCACACAACCCCAGAACAAAAACAATTTGCACCCGCAACCCAACGCAACCGCGAACCCATTTTAGAGGTACTTCAACAAGTCTTACCCACAACAGGAACAATTTTAGAAATAGCCAGTGGTACAGGAGAACACGCGGTATTTTTTGCACATCATCTAGCACCGCGAAAATGGCTACCTTCTGACCCAAACCCCCTCTTAAGAGACAGTATCACAGCTTGGATGGCAGAATGTAAAAGTGATTATATTTACCCACCTTTAGATATAGATGTACAGTTACCCGTTTGGCCAGTTGAGAAAGAAACATTTACAGACTCGCCAATAGTTGCTATAGTCAATATTAATATGATTCATATTTCCCCTTGGTCAGCTTGTTCAGGACTGATGTCCGGGGCTGGACGAATTTTACCGCCAGATGGTATCCTTTATTTATACGGACCTTATAAACAAAACGGTCAACATACCGCACCCAGTAACGCTGCTTTTGATGAGTCTTTGCGATCGCAAAATCCAGCTTGGGGAGTGCGTAATTTAGAAGATGTGGTAGAAGCAGCAAAAGCTGAAAATTTGACATTGCAGAAAATTTACCAAATGCCAGCAAATAATTTATCCGTTGTCTTCCAAAAAACCTAGATGGAGGTTAGCGGACTCGAACCGCTGACATCCTGCTTGCAAAGCAGGCGCTCTACCAACTGAGCTAAACCCCCGTTTTTCAAGTCAAAATTCAAAATTAAACAAGTTCCTCTTTTTCAGAAACGAGTTAACTTTAAACTTAAAGTAAATAATATCCTATTATTCTTTTTTTGTAAACAGATGAACCCAGAAAATAACCAAGAAAATATTATAGTTGTAGCTGCGCTGTATAAATTTGTCAGTTTACCCGATGATCAAGAACTGCAAGCACCGCTGTTATCTTTTTGTCAGCAACAAGGCATCAAAGGCACAATTTTACTAGCCAAAGAAGGCATTAACGGGACCATAGCTGGTTCTCGTTCTGGGATTGATGCGGTTTTGGGATTTCTCCGTAGTGATGCGCGGTTAGCAGACTTAGAACACAAAGAATCATACACCGACACACCGCCATTTGAAAAGATGAAAGTGCGGTTAAAACGCGAAATTGTTACATTAGGAATACCGGAAGTTGACCCAAATGAAAAGGTAGGAAACTACGTCACTCCAAAGGAATGGAATGATTTGATTTCTGATCCAGAAGTAACAGTAGTTGATACCCGTAATGATTATGAAGTTAGTATAGGAACTTTCAAAAGGGCAAAAAATCCCCAAACGCAGATTTTCCGAGATTTTCCTGAATATGTAAGTAAAAACTTAGACCCGAACAAACATAAAAAAGTTGCCTTATTCTGTACTGGTGGTATTCGCTGCGAAAAAGCCACATCTTATATGCTGGCTCAAGGTTTTGAGGAAGTTTATCATCTCAAAGGGGGTATTCTGAAATACTTAGAAGAAGTCCCCAAAGAAGAAAGTTTATGGGAAGGGGAATGTTTTGTATTTGATGAACGGGTTGCGGTGCGTCACGGATTGGAAGAGGGCAGTTATGAGTTATGCTTCTGTTGTGGACATCCCATTGCTGAGGCTGATAAAACTTCACCTAAGTATGAAGAAGGTATTTCTTGTCCTCACTGTTTTGATAGTTTGACGGAGGAAAAAAGAGCAAGACAGCAGGAGAAGTGGAAGCAATATAAGTTACAGAATTTTTAAAGCTCACGCAGAGTCGCAGAGATAAAACCTCTTTCCTTTGCGTACTTTGCGGTTCGTTATTCATAAATTTTTTAAATCTCAAAAATCCAAAAATTTTTTAACTTCCTTTTTTTCGCAATAACAAGCCTCTATTCTCAATATTATTGAGAATATTATCAATAATTTTACGAAGATCGGTTATTTCAGCCATTGATATTGACATACTCTTTTTTTCTGGTATCATATATGTATGATCCAAGGGAGTCATATATTAAGCTTTAGGTACTCTTGGATGTGAGTATTTCATCAGATAACATAATTTTTGTTCCGTTCACTGTAATTTTACCCTCTTGAGTGAGTTTATAAAAAGCGCGAGAAAGGGTTTCAGGAACAGTACCTAATAAAGCAGCTAGTTGGGTTTTGGGTAAGTCTAATTCGACAACATTGATATTACCGTTTTTCTGACTTAATTTTAATAGATAATTGGTTAATCTTTCTGGAACTTCTTGGAAAGAAAGAGCATTAACCAAGTGGGTTAAATGCCTGAGATGTCGTGCAAAAGTTCCCAGCATGGCTATTGCTAAAGTGGGATGTTGTTGTAAAACCATGAAAAATGAAGTTCTGGGAATAAAGACAACTTCAGAAAATTCTATTGCTGCTGCGGATGCGGGGAAGTTTCCCCCATCAAAAGCGGGAACTTCTGCAAAGTATTCTGATATTTCAAAGATGTGTAATATTTGTTCTTTACCGTGGTTTGCTACTTTGAATACTTTGATTTTACCAGATTTAACAATAAAAAATCCCGTTGCTGCGTCTCCTTCCCAAAATAGGGTTTCGTTTTTTTTGTATGTTTGGAGAATAGCAATATTAGCAACTGCTTGGAGTTGTTCATCAATGATGTTTTCAAAGATGGGGGTTTGGTGGAGGAAGTTTTTGACTTCTAGGACTTTTTCAGTGAGAGTCATAAATAAGAGTGTATTTATTTATAGTCATACTATTTGATTTATGAACTATTATTCTTATTCCCAGTTTTCATCTATATAAGATTGGCTACTATGACGAATATGAATAATAGCAACAACATATTCTTCAACGACAAATAAAACTCGATATTTTCTTTGTTTTCCGATCCAGAGTTGCCGAACTTCAGAACCTATTGCTTTGGTTTCTGGTGCTATACTGCAACGCTTAGGAAATTTCTTTAATGATTCTATAGCATCTTCTAGTTGATAATACCAATTGTTTGCTAATTCAGGACTTGTATTATCGCACATCCAACGATAAGCTGTTTCGATTTCTTGAAAAGCAGTAGGTTGAATAATAACGTCATAATTCATGGGCATAATTCATGGGCGTGGAGGAATGTTAAATTTATTCTTTAAAGTTGCTAGAGCTTCTTCTGCTGGTATTCCTTCCCCTTGCTTAAATTCATCTAATCCTTTGCGAATACCTACTATTGCTTCTAAATAATCAATTCTTTCCAATAGTTCCTGATATGTAGCTAGGGATGCTTGTGGTGTTGTTTTGAGCGATCGCAAAAAACTTAAAACATCCTCTAGTAGTTCCTGGGGAGTATTATCAATTTCTTGTAAGAGTAATTCTTTGATGGTCATTATAGTTGATGATTAAGGTTGATACTTTGATTATAGCAATTTAATTTGTTAGTATTCAGCAGTCAGCTATCAGTAATCAGCGAATAGCAATAATTACGTGAGATTGTCTTATATATAATTTTGCCTCCCTACTTTTTAAATAATATACTATATCCAGAAATCTCTTATTCCTTCAATTCCATATTGACTAGCGTTTCCGATGTCATGATGTAATTCAAATGAGCAACATTCACACCTAACATGAATAGGCCAAGAGGATAAGATGTGAACAATTTTATCATTATAAGGATCTCTTTCATAGTCTATCTCTTTATAAATTATTAGAGAATTAACACCACACACTGGACATTTGCATATCTGATTATAATCATTATCTTTAATAACAATAAGAGCTTTGTTCTCAATTGATGATTGATATTGTAACCAAGGAATATTAACATTATAAGCTGCTCTACCTAATTCTTTAAAAAAAGCAATTTTCTCTAAATTATAAGATTCCCCTTCTTTAACTTCCTGGAAATGGTTAATAATCTCTTTAATTGGGTCTATTCCACAATCTAATTCTTCATAATTCCAGAAATTTCTACGTCCAAGATAATTTTCATGGTTTATTACTTCATCAACAAAAGGAAGGATATACCTCCCAATAAATTCGTCTAAAGCTTCATAATTAAGAATATATAAACCACGATGCCAAATTGTATTTCTTAAATTATTTAATGTTTCCAATATTTCTTTATTATCAACTATAAATGATAATTTTTCATAATAATCATTTTCTATATTCTTGATTAGAGATAAAAGTGCTGTTAAAGATTCCGAAAAGGTAATTGTTTTTAAATCTTTTTCATCTTCTAAAGATAATTCATTTTTACTAATTTTGTATTTTAAAAGTATATTTTTTTCACTAGATGGAGAAACTACAAATAAAGGATTATCATGCCTTAGAAAATTCTTTAATACTAATTCAGCAAAATGATGAAAATGAATTATACACTCTGTGTATGCTTCACAATATTTTGATAAAACTAACACTCCTACAATATCGCTATATGTTAAAAAATCTGGTAAATCTTTGTAACTATCATCAGTTATCAAATGAAATTGACCGCCATAACAATGATACGTAGAAAAGTAAGCCTCTAGCGCAATTTTTAAAGAGAGAAATGCTAAATCAACACTTTTATCACTTGCATCTTCAATATTAAAGCCATTACTGGTTATCTTTTTGAGATTTTCTAGTTTAATGTTTTTGTTATTTCGAGATTGTTGATTCATAAAATATATTATTTACTGAGTATTTACTGTGAGGTTTCATATTCAATCTTATTCTTTAGTATAGTATATTACTTTAGTTTTTGTGTTATTTAAGTTTAGTTAACTTTTAATAACTGTGTACTGAAAAAACTTTACCAAACTTTACCAATACACTTGACTTAAATCAAGGATATCCTCAATCGCAATCACTACACTGTAAGCATCAAGAGTTGAGGAACGAATTATGTTCTGTAACCAATGTGAACAAACCACCCGTGGAGATGTCTGTCATCAGTGGGGTGCGTGTGGTAAAAGTCCCGAAGTAGATGCTTTACAAGATTTATTAGTACATTGTTTACGCGGACTTTCCCAAATAGCATTACAAGCAAAATCTTTAGGTATTAATACTCGTGACACCGATGAGTTTACCTGTGAGATGCTATTTTCCACATTAACCAATGTGAATTTTACAACTTCTGATTTTATCGCTTTTGTGAATCGGGCGATCGCACTGCGTGACAGTCTGAAGTTAAAAATTCAAGCATTAGGTAATAAAGTTGTTGTTTCCAATATTAACACTTTCCAACCTGCCAGTAGTTTAACAGATCAAATTCAACAAGGTAAAGATTTAGAATTTGAATTTATCAGTCAATCTGCAAATAACGTTGATATTTTCTCTCTCAAACTTACAGTATTATATGGTTTAAAAGGTTTAGCTGCTTATGCTTTTCATGCCTTAGAATTAAATCAGCATGATGAAGGTTTATATACATTCTGCCATGAAGTTTTAGCTGATTTAGATAACCAAGATAAAACTTTACAAGATTGGTTAAACTTAGCTTTAAAAGTTGGGGAAATTAACCTGACAGCAATGCAGATTTTAGACGCAGGAAATACAGAAACCTTTGGACATCCTACACCCACACCTGTAAAATTAGGACATATAAAAGGTAAAGCAATTCTCGTTTCTGGACATGATTTATTAGCATTAAAAGCTATTTTAGAAGCAACCGCAGGAACAGAAATTAAAGTTTACACTCATGGGGAATTATTACCAGCGCATGGTTATCCAAAATTAAAAGCAAAATACCCCCATCTTTATGGACATTATGGTACAGCATGGCAAAATCAAACCCATGAATTTGAAAAATTTCCTGGTGCGATCGCCATGACTACAAACTGTCTTGTACCACCCCATGAAACTTACAAAAACAAAGTATTTACATTAGGTCCAGTGGGTTATCCTGGTTTACAACATTTGAGTATTTCTGATGTTTCACCCATCATTAATAAAGCATTAGAACTACCAGGTTTTACAGATGAAGAAAACAAAGGAATAGTAACCACAGGTTTTGCCAGAAATGCGGTTTTAGGAGTTGCAGATACAGTAATTGATGCTGTAAAATCAGGAGACATCAAACACTTCTTCCTAGTAGGTGGTTGTGATGGTGCAAAACCAGGCAGAAACTACTACACCGACTTAGTAGAAAAAGTTCCTAGTGATTGTGTAGTATTAACATTAGGTTGTGGAAAATTCCGCTTTTTTGATAAACAATTAGGTGATATTGGCGGTATTCCCAGATTATTAGATGTGGGACAATGTAATGATGCTTATTCAGTAATTCAAATTGCCGTAGCTTTAGCAAATGCCTTTGAAGTAGGAGTGAATGAACTACCATTATCAATGATAATATCATGGTATGAACAAAAGGCGATCGCTGTTTTATTAACTCTACTTTATTTAGGCATCAAAAACATTCGCATCGGGCCAACCCTTCCCGCATTCCTATCAGCAAACCTTGTCAAATTGCTATCAGAAACCTATCATTTACAACTTATCACCACACCAGAAAAAGACCTAGCAGAGTGTCTTAGTTAAACCTAGAAATAAAATAAAAATAAGCCCCCCTAAAAAAGGGGGGTTAGGGTGATATTTGATATTACCAATTACCTATTCTATCCTCATCCCAAACTTCTAACTTTAACTCTTGCAGATAACTTAAACCATTAGAAATTTGCGTTTCAGTTCCCTGTAAATCTAAATCAAACCAACCATCACTAATAGCATCCTGACCTAAAAAAGCAGCTTTGATATTGATAGTTAAACCATAATCAGAAACCAGACGAGAAATAACAGGTTCTTGATGATAATCCTTGGTAATTCTCACCCTAATTCTCTGACTTATCAAAATATTTTCATCACTCATAAAAACACCTGCCCAGCAATTTACAATCTTGATCCTATTTTCTTAATTCCAATTCTTTGAAAATTTGAAAACTCACACAAAATCCCTCTAAAACCTCTTTCCTTTGTGTCAGCGCAAAGTAAGAATTACTCCACATCCTTAATACGGATTATATTTTACCCAATCACCAATCACCAATCACCAATCACCAATTACTCCACATCCTTAATACGAGTTTTCCTCTCCAAAACTTCCTTCACCACCAAAGTTACCACCGCCAAAAATGCCAACAAAACCGCTGCCGAAAAAGCTGCTTCCGTCTCATATTGCTTATAGGCATCTTCCACAAACAAAGGCAAACTTTGGGTTTTACCAGCAATATTACCAGACACCACAGAAACCGCCCCAAATTCACCCATAGCTCTGGCATTTGTTAAAATTAAACCATAGAGTAAACCCCAACGAATACTAGGTAAAGTCACACGCCAAAAAGTTTGCCACTCATTTGCACCCAAAGTTTTCGCTGCTTCTTCCGGGTCTTTCCCAAACTCTTCCAAAACCGGAATCACTTCCCTAGCAACAAAAGGCATACTCACAAAAGAAGTAGCTAAAACCATTCCTGGAAAAGCAAAAATGATTTGAATATCATGACTTTGCAGCCAAGGACCAAACCAACCTTGTCTACCATAGAGTAAAACAATCATCAAACCTGCAACAACTGGAGAGATAGAAAAAGGTAGATCAATAATACTTAAAACAATAGCACGACCAGGGAATTTATGGCGAGCGATCGCCCAAGCTGCACACAAACCAAAAACAGTATTGATAGGTATAGAAATCACAGCTAATAATAGAGTTAACCAAGCAGCATGGAGAAAGTCCACTCTACTCAAATTCTCAAAAAATGGTCCAATTCCGTTTTTAAAAGCTTGGTAAAACACATTAATAGTTGGGATATACTGCACCAGAAATAAATAAGCAACAGCTATCCCAATTAAAACCCCTGGAACCCAACTTTGCTTTGGTTTACCTGTTGTCATATCTTCTTGCCCAAGCTTGTAATAAATTAATTGCTAAGAGTAAAACTAGAGAAATTGCCAATAAAACAACCCCTATCACCGTTGCACCTGAATAATCATATTGTTCTAAACGTTGGAAAATTAACACTGGTGCAATTAAATCTTGAAACGGTGTGTTAGAAGCAATAATTACCGTCGAACCATACTCACCCACTGCACGGGAAAAACCCAAAGCAATACCAGTTAAAATTGTGGGAAATAAAGGCGGTAAAATCACCTTTGTAAAAGTTGTCCACTGAGAAGCGCCCAAACTCCAAGCTACTTCTTCAAGTTCCTTTTCCATCTCTTGCAATACAGGTTGTACAGTCCTCACCACAAACGGCAAAGATATATAAATCATCGCTACACCTACACCCAAACGAGTAAAGGAAACTTTTATACCTAAAGGTGCAAGTAAAGAACCGATCCAACCATTATCACTATACACAGTTGCTAAAGTTAAACCTGCTACCGATGTCGGCAAAGCAAAGGGTAAATCTACGGTAGCATCAAAAATTCGCTTTAAAGGGAAATCGTACCGCACTAATACCCAAGCAATTAATGTACCAAATATACCATTAACAGCAGCAGCCAAAAATGAAGTTACAAAAGTTACATTATAAGTTGCCAATGCTAATTCACTGGTAGCAATTTCCCAAAACTTTGCAGGTGGTTCTGTACTAGCTTTGAAAAACATAGCCGCAATAGGCAGAAACAACATGAAAGCTAGGTATAAAATTGTAATTCGCCAAGTCCAAGGTAGACGAATTACTTTATCTAAAAACTCTTTGCCAATAAAGGGTTTTCTCTCCCTCTTACCGCTTGTAGATACTGCCATAAATGATGCAAAATTCCCAATTCAAAATTCCCAAAACATGAGATTAAACTGATAACTGAAACTAACTAATTACTGCTTATTTTTAGCTTGTTGAATTTGATCAAAAATAGCCCCATCAGCAAAGAATTTTTGCTGCACAGCATCCCAACCACCTAATTCTTGAACTGTACTCAAACTTTTCACTGGAGGATATTTTTCAGAAAATTCTTTGCTTTTAGCTACCGTCTCATCCACAGGTCGAAAACCAACTTTAGCAAATTCCTGTTGTGCTTCTGGGGTAAATAAATATTTGACAAATGCTTCTGCTACTTCACGAGTACCATTTTGATCAACATTTTTATCTACCACTGCCACAGGATTATCAATGGAAATATTCACATCAGGGATACTATAGTTGACCTTCAAACCTTTTTGCTGTGCCAAAATGATTTCATTTTCATAATTAATTAAAGCATCTCCTTGACCTTGTTTAAAAAAGGCATCTGTAGCTTCACGTGCATCTTTGGTCAAAACAGGCACATTATTGTAAACAGTAGTCACAAATTCAACAGCTTTTGCTTCATCTCCACTTTTAATGGCTGAATTCCACAAAGCTAAGAAATTCCACCGTGCTACCCCCGATGTTTTCGGATCAGCAGTAATCAGTTTAACATCATTTTTTGCTAAATCTGCCCAAGTTTTAATACCTTTGGGGTTGCCTTCACGAGTCACCAATGCAGCTACAGATGATGAAACAATACCATTATTGGGAACTTCTGTTTCCCATCCTGGTTGAATTAAACCTGCTTTCTCAATTTTTTGGGTATCCAATGCCAACGCTAAGTGAGTAATATCTGCTGGTAAACCATCAACAATAGCGCGAGTCTGAGAACCAGAACCGCCATAGCTTTCCTTGAATGTAACCGTTTGGTTATGCTCTTGTTGCCATTTGGCGACAAATTTAGGAATAATGGCTTTATACGCATCTCTGGTGACAGCAAAAGATACCAAAGTTAATTCTACATTTTTTGGTTTTGTCGTAGCCGAATTACCTGGAGTAGAACCACCCTCATTTGTCCCAGAGCAAGCTGCAACTGCCAAACCCAAGAATATTCCCACTACAAATAGGGATAAAAAACTTTTAAGTGAATTTACGCTTAATTTACGTTGTAATTGTTTTAGTGCGCGTTGCCACCAACTCATTTCTTTTCCTCAAAATCTACAGTTACCCGATAGGATTACGGGATTTAATGAACATAATACAAGATAATTGCAGATATGGGTTATAAACGCAAGAGTAAAACAGCACTTTTTCGATAGAAAATATGGGGATTATAGCAGATTCCGGTGACATCTCTCTTTGATCACATTTAAATATTTGCATATAAGAGAATTATTTATAACTTTACTTTATACAAAGTTTACAAATTTATTATATAAATAAATACACTTGTTTACCGATAGATTTTTTGTATTTTACGTCTTGATTTTCGCAATTGCATCTGATAAGCTCTGTTTTTATAAGCAATTACATTATTCCTATCGAATTACCGTAGTTTATTTAAGGACGAAGGAAAAATCTCCAATGACATACAATTTTGAGAAAGCAGCAAAATTTTTGCCCGTAAAAACTGCATCAACCGTAGTTTTAGCAATTACTTTTAGTACAAATACGTTATTGCCCGTATTTGCCGGGACTACAACTCAAAAGACCCTAATTAGTCAACAGAGCAAAAAAGTAGAAATTACCTTGGTGACTTACGCAGTAACAAAAGCTGCTTACAGCAAAATCATTCCGCAGTTTGTAGCCAAATGGAAACGGGAAAAAGGTCAGGATGTGGTCATTAGAGAAAGCTATGGTGGTTCTGGTTCTCAAACTCGCGCAGTCATTGATGGTTTACCAGCCGATGTAGTAGCATTAGCCCTGGCCTTGGATACCAAAAAAATCGAACAAGCAGGTTTAATTAACCGTGGTTGGGAAAAAGAAGCGCCCAACAACTCAATAATTACCCGTTCAGTGGTAGCATTAGAAACGCGTCCAGGTAATCCTAAAGGCATCAAAACCTGGAATGATTTAATCAAACCGGGAGTAAAAATAGTCACGGCTAACCCCAAGACATCTGGTGGTGCAAGGTGGAATTTTTTGGCCTTGTGGGGTGCAATAACACAAAATGGAGGCAACGAAAACCAGGCCTTCAACTTTGTGCAACAGGTATTTAGAAATGTAGTAGTATTACCTAAAGATGCCAGAGAATCAAGTGACGCTTTTTTCAAAAAAAATCAAGGTGATGTACTAATCAACTATGAGAACGAAGTAATTTTAGCAGCACAACAAGGCAAAACAGATACATCCTATGTAGTACCTTCCACGAATATTTCCATAGAAGGACCCGTAGCAGTAGTTGATAAAAACGTAGATAAACGCGGAACTCGTGAAGTATCAGAAGCATTCGTCAAATTCTTATACACACCAGAAGCCCAAAGAGAATTTGCCAAAGTTGGTTTTCGTCCCGTTAACCCCACAGTAGCCAAAGAAGTACAGAGTAGATTTCCTAAAATCAGCAAACTTTATACAGTAGCCAACTTAGGCGGTTGGGATGCAGTACAGAAAAAGTTTTTTGATGACGGTGCTATTTTTGACAAGATTCAATCTAGTAAGAGATAGGTAATAGGGAACAGGGAACAGAAGGCAAAAGTTAATATTCTTTCCCTACCTCCTCATTCCTGCCTCCTGAACTCCTGAACTCCTGAACTCCTGACTCCTGACTCCTAAATTTAAAAAAATCTCTGCCAAAATCCCCACAATTTGATACCCTAGCTTAAACAGATTTGAGAAAAATGAAAGAGTGGAAATTCAACTTGGGCGGGGAAAAATGGCTCGCCGAGCCTACGGCATTGACGAAATAGCTTTAGTCCCCGGTAACAGAACATTAGATCCGAGTCTAGCGGATACAAAGTGGAAAATTGGTAATATTGAACGAGAAATACCCATTATTGCTAGTGCAATGGATGGTGTAGTAGATGTTGGTATGGCGGTGCGTCTATCCCAGTTAGGAGCTTTAGGAGTTCTTAACCTAGAGGGTATTCAAACGCGATATGATGACCCAAATCCGATATTAGATCGCATTGCTTCAGTGGGCAAAGATGAATTTGTGGGACTGATGCAAGAACTTTATGCCGAACCGATCAAGCCCGAACTCATTGAAAAACGTATTCAGGAAATTAAACAACAAGGCGGTATTGCGGCAGTTAGTGCAACACCGGTAGGAGCAAGCAAATATGGTGAAGTAGTAGCTAAAGCTGGGGCTGATTTATTTTTTATCCAAGCTACAGTAGTTTCTACAGATCACCTTTCTCCAGAGTCTATTAAACCTTTAGACTTAGCAGAGTTTTGCCAGTCTATGCCTATTCCCGTAGTTTTGGGTAACTGCGTTACATATCAAGTCACCTTGCATTTAATGAAAGCAGGTGCATCCGCAGTGTTAGTAGGGATTGGACCCGGTGCAGCTTGTACATCCCGTGGGGTTTTAGGTGTGGGTATACCCCAAGCCACAGCAGTTGCCGACTGTGCCGCTGCCAGAGATGACTTTTATCAAGAAACGGGCAAATATGTACCTGTCATTGCCGATGGTGGTTTAATCACCGGTGGCGACATTTGTAAATGTATTGCTTGCGGTGCTGATGGCGTAATGATTGGTTCACCCTTTGCCAGAGCCGCAGAAGCCCCAGGACGGGGTTATCATTGGGGAATGGCAACTCCTAGCCCAGTGCTGCCCCGTGGTACTCGTATTCGTGTGGGTACAACTGGAACTCTAGAACAAATACTCAGAGGTCCAGCAGCATTAGATGATGGTACTCACAACCTGCTTGGCGCATTAAAAACCAGCATGGGTACATTAGGAGCAAAAGACCTAAAAGAAATGCAGCAAGTAGAAGTAGTTATTGCTCCCTCTCTGTTGACAGAAGGCAAAGTTTACCAAAAAGCCCAACAGTTGGGTATGGGTAAATAAATAGGTGATTGGTGACTGGTGATTGGTGATTGGTGATTGGGGACTGGGGACTGGGGACTGGGGACTGGGGACTGGTGACTGGTGATTGGTGACTGGTGACTGGTGACTGGTGATTGGTGACTGGTGATTGGTGACTGGTGACTGGTGACTGGTGACTGGTGACTGGGAAGAATAATATGTTACTTCCTATTCCCTGTTCCCTGTTCCCTGTTCCCTGTTCCCTGTTCCCTCAAACAAAAATTTTTTCCCAGCAAACCTAAACAATCACTGGAAAAATCCCAACTGTAGCCTACAATAGAAATAGCGGAGACAAATGTTTCCGTTCACTCCTCACACCACACTCCGCCCGGACTAATGTTCGGGCGGTTCCTTATAATTATCCATAAATTCCATAGCTTCTTTGCAAATGTACATCCTTCACTCCCAAGCTGATGTTTTTGCTATGGTAGAATTTTCACTAAACTCATAAATATAATAGGCAAAGGTTGTTAGGAATGTCAGCAGCAGCACAAGTTACAGATTCTAGTTTTAAGCAGGAAGTACTAGATAGCGAAGTACCCGTTTTAGTTGACTTCTGGGCTCCCTGGTGCGGTCCTTGTCGCATGGTGGCTCCTGTGGTTGAGGAAATCGCCAGTCAGTATGAAGGTCAACTCAAGGTAGTGAAAGTTAACACTGATGAAAACCCTCAAGTTGCCAGTCAGTATGGTATCCGCAGCATTCCCACATTAATGATTTTTAAAGATGGACAAAAAGTGGATATGGTAGTTGGTGCTGTGCCTAAATCTACCTTGGCTACCACTTTGGAAAAACATCTTTAAACCTCAACTGCTTACAAATTTAATTGATTTGTCGTGTTTTAGGTAAGTATTTGTTAATTGGTTTCTGAGGCGCAAAGTTTGCGTCTCTAGAAAACTTTCTGCACAACAAAACAGACAATTTGCAATTGATGATTTTTGGGGAACCCGGAAAAATCTTGACCCTATGACCACCTAAATTATACAAACCCCTTTTGGGTAAATGTTTCCGCTTGCGGCAGCGTAGGTAGTTCACATAAAATATAATGCCATTGTTGTGGCAGTTCTCATGACCTCTCAAGAGTCCTTTGAAATACTAGAGTCCCTCCAAGCTGATATTGCTGAATTAATAGATCGTCTACCGACCTTAAAACATCGGCAATTTATCCAGCAGGCACTTGCTACCATAGTTCGTTTAGCTGATAGTGAAATTGATCGTCTTGATTGGAAGATACTGTCTGCGGCTTTAGCAGATATGGAAAGAGGCTTTCAACTCTTTTATGATTATCGACACACTCGCAAAGTTACTATCTTTGGTTCTGCTCGTTTAGCACCAGAAACCCCTGATTACCAAATGGCAGTTCAATTTGCTCGCGCTGTATCTCAACTAGGATTTATGGTGATGACAGGTGGTGGTGGTGGTATCATGCAAGCTGGCCAAGAAGGTGCAGGAAGAAACAATTCTTTTGGTTTAAATATTCAGTTACCTTTTGAGCAACAGGCTAACCCTTTTATTGAAGGTGATCCTAAACTCATTCACTTTAAATATTTCTTTACCCGCAAACTCTTTTTGCTCAAAGAAAGTGATGCTGTAGCTTTGTTTCCCGGTGGTTTTGGCACTCAAGATGAAGCTTTTGAATGTATGACATTAAGCCAAACAGGTAAATTCGGTCCTGTTCCTGTGGTTCTCATCGATCCTCCTGGTGGTGATTATTGGCACTCTTGGAGTAAATATATTGATGAGCAATTGGTGGCAAAAGGTCTTGTGAGTCCAGAAGATCCTAGTCTGTACACAGTTACAGATAATCTAGAGGTGGCTTGCAATGCCATTACCCGTTTTTACCAAGTTTATCACTCTAGCCGCTACGTAGGTGATCTATTGGTGATTCGTCTCAGACACGAGTTATCAAATGAATTGGTGGAACAATTAAATAATGAATTTAAAGACATTCTGGTTCAAGGCAAAATTGAAAAAAGTCAGGTATTACCTCAAGAAGGTCAAGATGAAACCTCTGATTTACCCCGCCTTGTTTTATACTTCAATCAAAGAGATTTGGGGCGTTTGTATCAGATGATTGCAGCGATTAATAAGTTAGGTATTCCTACCCCAGAGGAAACAGCCCATCCAGAAAGAAAGTAATTTGGTGATTGGTGATTGGTGATTGGGGACACTTCGACAAGCTCAGTGCATCGCTGGGGACTGGTGATTGGGGACTGGTGATTGGATAAAAATAACTAATAACTAATAACTAATAACTAATGACTAATGACTAATGACTAATGACTAATGACTAATGACTAATGATTGAGTTTTCCTGGTGGCAAGTTTTCCAGATAGTAAGAAGTGGAATTAAAAGGCATAATATGCCAACACTGCAAACAATTATTAGATATCTGAAAAAAGATAGAGGAATTAAATATGCTGGAATTATTAGGTTCAGGTTTGGTTTCACTTTGGCTCGATATGGCTGGAGTCAAAATCCAACCTGTAAATGCTTTACAAGCATTGGCTTGGCAAAGTAGTCCTGGCTTTGTTATTGCACCTGATCCCAACCCAGCCGGAGCTATGACAGTACAGGAATATCTCAAGGAGTTGATGACTTCTAAGCTGGTAACGGAAAATCTGATCCAGCAACAGGGAGTTTGGTTGCAGTCGGGTCCGATGTTAATGGCTAATCACCAAGGTACAATTCCTCTACCCGCAGCATCTTTAACTAAGGTGGCCACTTCATTAGCAACTTTTACAATTTTGGGACCAAACCATCAATTTGAAACTTTGATTAGTGCTACAGGTCCTATAGTTAATGGGGTAGTACAGGGTGATTTGGTGATTACTGCTGGTGGTGATCCGATGTTTGTCGGAGAGGAAGCGATCGCTGTTGGTAATGCTCTCAATAAAATCGGTATTAAGCAAGTCAAGGGAAATTTGGTAATTACTGGCAATTTTGCCATGAATTTCTATACTAATCCTACCGCAGCAGGTCAATTACTCAAACAAGCTTTAAACCACAAAAGTTGGAATCGTTCAGTAATTTACCAATATTCCCGAATGCCCAAGGGAACACCTAAACCCCAAGTAGTAATTAATGGTACGGTACAGGTGACAGCACAACCTAACCCTAAACAAACTTTACTGGTACGTCATCTTTCTTTACCCCTACATCAACTCATTAAAGAGATGAATGTTTACAGTAACAACGACATAGCTGAGATGTTAGCTCAATCAGTGGGAGGGGCAAATGTAGTTAAATCTACTGCTGCTCAACTAGCTATGGTTCCACAGTCGGAAATTCAATTAATTAATGGTTCTGGTTTAGGAAGAGAAAATAAAATTTCCCCTAGAGCCGTCTGTGCTATGTTTATGGCACTACAACGCCAAGCATCCGCCCACAATTTGACCTTAGCTGATTTGTTCCCTACCTCTGGCTTTGATAATCGTGGCACAATGCAGTTTAGAAGTATGCCCTCGGCAACTGTGATGAAAACTGGAACTCTCAGCGATGTCAGTGCTTTAGCAGGAGTTTTACCCACACGCGATCGCGGTTTAGTCTGGTTTGCTATTATCAATCGCGGTTACAATGTCCCCAGTTTTCGCTCTGAACAAGATCAGCTTTTACAACATCTGGTGAAACAATTACAAGTATATACTGGTATTCCTACAGCCCTGACTCCCCATTCACCTAAAAATTCTTTACCAAAATTAGGTGTACCCAGTCGTAATGAAATTGTTTATAGAGGTTAGTCATTGGTAATTGGTAATTGGTAATTGGTAATTGGTAATTGGTAATTGGTAATTGGTAATTGGGAAAAATAAAATTGATTACCCAGTCACCAGTCACCAGTCACCAGTCACCAGTCACCAGTCACCAGTCACCAGTCCCCAGTTTGGGGAATAATTTCTGTGATGACTCTATTACCCGAACCACCACCTTTAACAACAATATTTTCTGTTTCCAGATTACCGACTGCTGTTGTACCTTGAAAGTTTAATGGTGGTTCAACTTGACGATAAACTACATTTCCCTGTGCTTCTAATAATTTTTTCTCTAAATACCAAGTGAGTTGATTTGATTTTAAAGATTGACTCTTTTTGCCCACGGCATTTACATTGCCTGTTAAATAAACTGTTTTTTCTGGTATTTTCATTTCTGCTTTATTGCCAGTTACAGTGACATTTTCAGCTTGATGAACCACACGCACAGGGGCATTTGTTCTCACTATTTCTTGGTTAATATTCCAAGTCATTGAGTTACTAATTATCTGCATCGGTGGATTTAGTAACTGTAATTGGCCTTGGGGTTTAAGAGTAGCAACTTTAGTTTTTAGGTTGACTTCAGCACCATTTCCTCTACCACGATCAGTTATTTTATTATCTTGATAACGGTCAATTTCGATAGGGCGATCGCCAATTAATTTTTCTTCTTTAAGAAGCCAAACTAACTGCTCAGTTCGCATTTGTAATTGCGGATCACCTGATATAGCAACGACTTTTCCCGAAAATTCTATTCGCTGTTCACGGGTTTTTACTCTTGCTTCCTGTGCTGTGGCTTTTAATTGTTTATGATTACCATTAAATTGATTACGAACAATCAATAAATCTTCTTCAGGTCGCCATTCTAATTCATTACCTTGTAATACTACTCCATTCCGTGGATCTATAGCCAGAATTTTACCTTTGAGTAACAGTTGTTTACCATCTTGCTTAATATCGGCTGTTTCGGCTTTAATTGTATAAACTATTTGGCCATCTTGATAAAGTTCGCCTTGGGGATTTTGGGCTTCACCAATTTCTGTTTCTTTGGTATACTTGGCTTGTTGAGCTTGGACTTTCCAAATAGGTCTACCTTCTTCATCAAACTGTTCTAAAGCCACACCGAAAAAAGTTAACTTACTATCTGTATTTTGGTTAGCTGAACTTTCCTGTTCTGGTTTTACAGAAGATGGATTTCCGCAAGAATATAAGCCAAGTAACAATAATAAAATTAAAGACACATAAGAGAAATTTCTCAGCATTTGTAAAATATAAGAATAGAAGCGGGGGGAGTGAGATTTACTTCCCCTCTGAAGTTGTGAACATTCTCTCCGCTGATTCCCGCCTTGTGGATTTTGCATTATTCTGGAATTTCTAAATGTCCTTGACTATCTCTAGGATCGTCCAAGAATCCCATACTAGATAATGGTCGATAGGGATAACCTGGACGGGGTGTTTTTTGAATATCTTCCTTGATAGCTTCTAAATCAATATAGCGATCGCTCACATTAATTAAGCTATCACTGGTCATCGATCTTAAACTCACCACTTCAACCCTGACACCCCGATAACTGACAGAATTTACAGCATAAGCCAAATCGCCGTCACCACTCACCAAAACTGCGGTATCATAGGAATCGACTAACGCCATCATATCCACAGCTATTTCCACATCTAGGTTAGCTTTTTTTGAGCCATCCGGTAACTGCACCAAATCCTTAGCAATGACTCGATAACCATTGCGACGCATCCACAACAAAAATCCCTGCTGTTTCTCATTTGTGCGGTCTACACCAGTATAGAAAAAAGCCCGCAATAGTCGAGAACCTCCAGTTAATCGACACAAAAGCTTAGTATAATCAATTTCGATTCCTAACTGTAAAGCCGCATAAAATAAATTCGAGCCATCAATAAATATCGCCACCCGACCCCGATTTTCTAAAACCTGTTCCGGCGAAAAAATCGAGTCATTTTCCAAATTATTCAACATCATTGTCATACCTCGGTTGTTATCCATGTTATTGCCGATAGAAATCATTAACTTTTACACTCTTGCTAGATTGGCTTATGATAAATTCCGGGGACAACAAACAAAGTAGGCCCCCGATTCGGTTTTTACACTCAATCAAAATGGAAAGTGTTAATTGTTTTTTGGTAGTTCTATCCGTTTAAAAATTGGTTGAGGTGTACCCAACTGTTGTTTATCTGATAGTACGCCCCATGTTGCATGGGTAGTAAAAGGCGCAACCATTGAACTTTCTTTTTGATTGTTAAAATTGATTCCCCAGCCTAGTTGCTGATAAATATCGCTGCTAATGTTGGGAATAATTGGGGAAAGGAGATAAGCTGCTAGTCTTACTGATTCAAGAACCGTATACAGCACCGCTTCCACTTCTTCCTGTTTTCCCTGTTTATATAATGTCCAAGGTGCTTGTTCATCTATAAACTTATTGCTGGCTTGAACTAATGACAACACAACGTGGCAAGCTTCATTGAAAGCTAAAGCTGTATAATATTGTTTCACCTGTTCCCCCAGCCCTAAACCAATCGCTTTTAAAGCATTCTCAGTGGGAATAACTTCTGGAGCGATTGATGGAACTTTACCAGCGCAGTATTTCTTCACCATGTTCAAAGTGCGATTCAACAAATTACCTAAATCATTGGCCAAATCTGCATTGAGAACATTAATGAACCTAATTTCATTAAAATCTCCATCCTTGCCAAATTCGATTTCCTTAAGGAAGTAATAACGAACGGCATCACTACCATAACTTTCAACTAAGGCTACAGGATCAAGGGTATTACCCAGAGTTTTCCCCATCTTTTGACCATCTTTAGTCAAAAATCCATGGCCAAATACTCTTTCCGGTAATGGTAAACCGGCTGACATCAGCATTGCTGGCCAGTAAACTGCATGAAACCGCAATATATCTTTACCAATCAGATGGAGATTGATCGGCCACCATTTTTCTAAAGCATTCGCTAAAGTTGGTTCTGCATCTGGTTCTAATAATGCGGTTACATAACCCAGCAGAGCATCAAACCACACATAAAGGGTATGTTGAGGCTTAAAAAACTCATCTTTGGCTTGAAAATAGTTAGTTAGAGGATCTTCATTACCTGTTTCCTGCCAGATCTCATAAGCACGTTGTTTGATATTTTCTTCTGTCAATCCTGTCTCAAGTTCATATTTAGCTTGGAAGTAGTTAGTTAGAGGATCTTCATTACCTGTTTCCTGCCAAATCTCATAAGCACGTTGTTTGATATCTTCTTGAGAGTGAGTACGTTGTAATTTACGTACCTTACTTGCCCCAGGTATAGGTACAGGAAAACCCCAATCCAGATTTACCCGCGAAATCGAAAAATCCTGTAAACCTTGACTGACAAAACTGAGGACTTCATTACGGCGACTGGCAGGTTGAATAAAATCTGGCCTAGACTGGTAAAATTCCTCTAGCTGGGTTTGATACTTGGATAACCGGAAAAAGTAATTTTGCTCGTCTCGCCACTCTACTTCTTTGGTAGTATGAATAGGGCAGCGTTTGCCGTCTAACAGTTCTCGTTCTTCTTTAAATTCTTCACAGGATACGCAGTACCAGCCTTTTTGTTGTCCTTGGTAAATGTCGCCATTTTCCCAAACTCTTTGGAAAAATTCTTTTACAATTGCGTGATGGTTTAAAGCGGTAGTGCGACTAAAGCGATCATATTGAATATTTAGAACCTGCCACAAGTTGATGAAACTCGGTACTATTTGATCACAAAATTCCTGTGGTGGTTTTTCTAAACTTGCTGCTGACCTCTGAATTTTTTGCCCATGTTCATCTGTACCGGTAATCAGCAGTACCTGATTTCCTAACAAGCGTTGAAATCTGGCTACTACATCCGCTGCCATTGTGGTGTACGCACTACCAATATGGGGAACATCGTTTACATAGTAGAGAGGTGTAGTCAGGGCAAAGGTTTTTGAAGTTTTATTTTCTAGATTCATAGGAATTAAAAAACAAATTATTAAACAGTTTTGTTGCTTAGTTGCTCCTGTAAAGCCAGGTAATTATATAATATTGCCACTATTTTTTTCAAACAATATCTTAATCTTAGCAAATTTATTACCTTAATCATTGTTTTGCCATATCTAGAAATTCTACTCATTGATCCTCAAATCACTGGAAATAGTTGTTGTTAATCATGTTGTAAACTGTTTATTCCTCAGTTGTGATCATCCATTCAACAAACCAAAATTCAAAAAAGCAAGCTAAATCTGTAATTTATACATTGCTCAGTGATAGTGCCTCTTATTGTTAACCATAGATGTGACAGTTGAAAGTAAAGAAATGTAAAAATCACATCAAGAAAAAATACGATATTTTTCACAAAAGATACAGTAACTAATGGGATAATTAATTGGTGCTGGGAACTGACTGGTTAAGGCAATTTTAGTTTTTAGTGTGGAGATTTGAGGCTGTAGTCAGAGAAATAAAATCTCAATACAATCTAAAATCTAAAATTTAAAATCTAAAATTGAATCACCAATTAACAATTACCTAGCTTGAGCGAGTTTGTGAAGGATCGGTTAAGCGATTTCACTTATTTATATATAATTCATTCAAACTTCACTAAAATCTGTAATCATAGTTTCAGACTTGGCCGATTTTTATCTCGAAAAGCTGATTTTAGTCATTAGTTAGTAGTCATTAGTTAGTAGTCATTAGTTATTAGTTATTAGTTATTAGTCATTAGTTATTAGTCATTAGTTATTAGTCATTAGTTATTAGTTATTTTTACCCAGTCACCAGTCACCAGTCACCAGTCACCAGTCACCAGTCACCAGTCACCAGTCACCAGTCACCAGTCACCAGTCACCAGTCACCAGTCACCAGTC
>NZ_JACJPT010000078.1:0-24025 GCF_014696195.1 Sphaerospermopsis sp. FACHB-1094
CGGTGGAACCACACTGATCCCTTCCCGAACTCAGAGGTGAAACGCTGCTGCGGCGACGATAGTTGAGGGGTTGCCCTCTGTCACAATAGCTCGATGCCAGGTTTAATATTTAACAACAATTTAACAACAATGCCTCCTCTATTTATTTAGAGGGGGTTTTTGTTTTGGCGACTGTAGAAAGTTTATATTGAAGGTTAAGCCCAAAACAACGAAATAACGTAGGTTGGGTTGAGGAACGTTCGCGAAGCGTGCCGAAGGCATAACCCAACATTTACAAGGGTTTGTTGGGTTTCACTTCGTTCAACCCAACCTAGAAAAATCCTTAACCGAACAGTATTGGACTCTTGCTTATTGTCTCTTGCCTAGAGCGTAGTTCTATAATAGCATTTACCTAACTGGCTGTATTGGTATAAAAAAACGTAGCGCAAACCTCCAAAACTAGGTAAAAAACTAAAATAATACTACACAGGACTTACGCAACTGGCACATTGATAAGGTGCGTCAGAATAAATTTTGTAAATAAATAGATTCTTGCACCGTTCATGATGAATTTTACATGAGTGGCGATCGCACAAAACTTACCAATAATTAAAGAGTCATCACCAGTCACCAATCATAATATTGGGTGATTTGATGCAGTTTTTAATAAAGCAAACTCGGTGATGTTCTGCTATTGGATAGGGATTTTGAGGATTTGGTCTAAATTGTTCTATTAATTCCATTAAATTCTCACTTTCCTATTTCATCAATTGCCAAATTTTAACAGTTTTATCTGAACTACCACTAGCAAGAACTTTACCATCCGCACTCAGGGAAATAGAATTTACTACCCCAGAATGTCCTGTTAAAGTTTGTAAAACTTCACCTGTAGAAATATCCCAAATTTTAATAGTAGAGTCAGCACTACCACTACAGATAAATTCACAATTTGGACTCACAGCCAAAGATTTTACTTTATTTGTATGTCCATTTAAAGTATTTATTAACTTACCTGTACTTAACTGCCAAATTTTAATAGTAGAGTCAGCACTACCACTAAACAAATATTCTCCATTGGGACTGATAGCTATTGATGTAACTTCTCCTAAATGACCTGCAATAGTACGTAAATGATCACCTGTGCGGGGATTCCACAATCTAATTTTGTGATCTGAACTGCCACTAGCGAGAATTGTACCATCAGGACTTATGGCAACCGCGTGAACCTCCGATGAATGCCACAAAGTACAAATTCTTTCTCCTTTTTGTAAATTCCAAATTTTGATTTTATTACTGCCACTAGCGAGAATTGTACCATCGGGACTAATTGTGACTACATTAACTGGTTTTTGATGTCCTAAAAGTGTATGGATTAGTTTACCAGTGTTCAAATGCCATACTTTGACATTACTTTGTGGATGTTCACAACTACCCACAGCCAAAAAATTACTATCTGGACTGATAGCTACAGACGAAACAGCACCTAAATTTCCTGTGAGAGTGCGAATTAATTTACCTGTTTGTAGATTCCAAATATTGATGGTTTTATCTGCACATCCACTAACTAAAATCTCATGATCTGGACTTATTGCTACAGAAGAAACTTTCCCAGAATGTCCATTGAAAGTATAATTAAGATGCGCCATTCCCAAATTACGATTATTTTTCAGAATGGCTATTTCTTCTAAAAGACTCTCTACATAAACAAGATTATTGCTATCACCAATAGCGGCAAAATATTGTTTTAAAGTAGTGATATAATTCTCATCATCGATTTTCAATGCTAGTTGCATTGCCTTTAATGGGTGAGTGACTTCTGTTAATGATACTTGCCGTATTTGCAACCAGGTATTAATGGAGTAATCAACTTGTTCCTGTAACCAAAAAGAATTAGAAACATGAGATAAACTTTGAGCTAATTGTAAAGCAATTTCTGGAACTTTTAACCGTCTTTCATTTTTGAAAGCTTCGTAAAGTTGTTTATAACTATCAGTAATTACCTCTAAAACTTGTCTATCTATTCCTTCATTAATTAAACTTGGTAGCAATTTTGGTAACAAGGGAGGTACATCATAATGCACCAAGTGATAAACATCTGTCACCCAAGCAGTAACTAAACAATGAGAGGTAATTAAAACTTGATAAAGATATTCCCAGTCTTGGGAAGAAATTTCATATTCTACTGATAAATAACTAACATCTATTCCTTGAGATTGCCATTTTTCTATCTTCTCTAAAATTACCAAATTGCGGTTTTTCTCTTTACCTAAATCGTTAATTACTTCTAAATCTTCACCTAATGCTAACAATTGATTTTTAACATTTCTCCATTCTAAAGCCCGATTTTTAGCAGAATCTTGTAAAATTTGCTTATAGGGTAATTTAGAAATAGTTTTATAGTAATACTTATCTTGTCCTAATCCCCAATAACCAATGCGGAAATTTAGACAATCTCCATCTTTTTCTGATTCTAAAATTAAAGTAGGTTGGTTTTTTAAAGCACTAAATAAAGCCTTGATGCTAGATTCACTATGAAACCGTTTACTATCCCAAGCACCAGCTAAAAATTCTATGGGTCTTTCTTGATGATGCAAAGAATAATAATTATTGATAAATTCACGCAAACCTTCAGCTAATTTTAGTTCAATTTCATCAGTAAATTTTGAAGGTTGCACCTCAAATTTATCAAACTGTATTTGTGGTGCTGCTAACAAAACTTTTAATGGTGTGTGTTGATAATTAATAGAAGATTCTAAAAGTTGGGAAGGATATAATCTCAATGGCCAATTATCCAGAATTTTATGCACTTCTGGTAGTCTAATTGCTGTTTCTTTTTCTTGATTAGCTATTTTTAATTGTGTGGCATGATGGTAAACTGCTAATTGCTGTTGTTGGTTCAATTCAGTTTTAGTAATATCTAATTTTGTAACATTATCTACTGTGTGAATGAAATCTTGAATTACTTGAAAAATTGGCGAATTGTCTGTTTTTGAGTTACTTGATGTTTGCTTGTGGATGATGTTTACCATTACAGGTGCAAACTCTAACACCAGTTGAATGAGTAGATTTAATCCTGGTTGCATAAAAAAATCCTAATGACTATCTAATACAATTAATCCAAATCTTTTGTTAACTTAATTACACGAACTATGAAATTTCCACACAGGTAATTTTATTGACCTACTTCTACCTTTGATGATTGAGAAAATTAATACATATTCCCTATGCTACTATCTTAGGGCATAGTTTTGAGTGACTAACTAAAGATTACAATATAAATCAACTGATAGCAACCATAAGAATGTCAAACATCGGCTAAATTGAAAACCTAGCTAATGTTTGACTAGCAAATTTCCATATATATTGAGGAATTTAGTTTGTTATTTTTATAAATTGGCCTGATTGAGTTGAGACTAATGTAAACTCTAAATTTTAGCTAATAGCTGCTATTTTTAGCTATGATTATTGTCTCAAATTCCTAATTTTTGGATAATTAGAATTTTATTCCTAGTTGTCCATTGAAACCGCGTATAGAATGGTATCCCGCACCGAGAAAAATATGTTTCGTGGCGTTTGCTTGTACACCACCGGAAAAAGCTACACCTTTATCTTCTGAATAGTAACCAACTCCAACGTAAGGAGAAATTACAGGTAAATTGATGAATTTTAAGACATCTGCACCTGTAGCACCGTCTTCACCTGTTCCTACTTCTACACCTAAACTTAATGCTTTAGCACCTACAGCGTAAGTAACGTCTCCATCTTTTCCACCGACGGAAACCCAAGGTTGGGGTACAATTTGTGCAGATGCTTGACTGGGGTTTAATAATACTAAGAAACCCAAGGATGTGATGAGTGTTTTGATAATAAATACTGGTTTCATTTTTATATCTCACGCAAAGACGCAAAGAAAGAAAGGAAGTGATAGAGAAATAAAGACTAAGAAAAGCAAGGGTATGCTTTCCAAATATGACTATTGCTAGTACAACAGTTTATACGACGTATTGGAATAGCATAAGTGCCTGAATTTGAAAAAGACGCAAAAGAAGATAATTTCTCTCTGCGTCTTTTCGCTATCAACAGCTTTTACTTACTACATCCTTTCTAAAACTTTAATTCCCAGCAAATCTAATCCTAGTTTTAGGGTTCTTGCTGTTAAATAGCATAACATCAAACGTGATGTTTTGATGGGTTCTTCTGATTTTAAGACTGGACATTTATCATAGAATTTATTAAATTTTTCGCTGAGGTTATACAAATACTCACAGAGGCGATTTGGTAATAAATCCTGTTCTACTTCGGCAATTATTTCATCTAGTTGTAATATGTGTTTCGCTAGGGTTAATTCTGTATCTTCTTTGAGAATTAGTTTGGCATCTGTTCCTAAATTTGCAAAGTCAATATTGCCTTCTCTACTAATGCCTTGAGTCCTTACATAAGCATATAACATATAAGGCGCTGTATTGCCTTTTAAGGAAAGCATTTTATCATAACTAAAAACATAATTGCTAGTACGATTTTGGCTGAGGTCTGCATATTTCACAGCACTAATACCAACGACATCAGCAACATTTTTAATAAATTGTTCTGTTTCTTCTCTACCTTCTTCTTTTAATCTTGCTTCTAAATCTGTTCGAGAGCGAGATATTGCTTCATCTAATAAGTCTTTTAACCGGACTGTATCCCCAGAACGAGTTTTGAATTTCTTGCCATCTTCACCTAATACTAAACCAAAGGGAACATGAACTAATTCAACGTTTTCAGATATCCATCTTGCTTTTTTAGCAACTTGGAAAAATTGAGCAAAGTGGTTTGCTTGTCCTGCATCGGTGACGTAAATTATCCGTTTTGCTTGATCTTCTTCAATTCTATAACTTAGTGCTGCTAAATCTGTGGTTGCATAGTTATAACCACCATCTGTTTTTTGAACAATTAAGGGTAAAGGTTCACCTTCTCTATTAGTAAAACCTTCCAAGAAAACACATTTTGCTCCTTGGTTTTCTTCTACTAATCCTGCTGTTTCTAAATCTGCTACTACTTTGGGTAATAAGGGGTTATAAAATGATTCTCCTCTTTCAATTAATTTGATATCGAGTAAATCATAAATTACTTGAAATTCTTTTCTTGATTGTTCACATAATAGTTTCCAAGCATGAAGGGTATCTTCTGCTCCTGCTTGTAATCTTACGACTTCTTGACGTGCTGTTTCTTGAAAGTTTTCATCTGCATCAAATCTTTGTTTTGCTTGGCGATAAAAACTAACTAAATCTCCTATATCTAAAGCGTTAGCAGTAGTTAATGCTTCGGGGTAAACTTCCCGCAAATAAGCAATTAACATCCCAAATTGTGTACCCCAGTCACCGACATGATTTAATCTTAATACTTCATGTCCGCGAAATTCTAAAATCCGCGCAATACAATCACCGATAATTGTAGAACGTAGATGTCCTACGTGCATTTCTTTGGCAATGTTGGGACTAGAAAAATCAACTATTTCCTTTTGTGGGTTTTGTACTTTGGGAACTCCTAAACGGAGATCTGTTTTAATGGCGTTGAGTTGTGCTTCGAGATAGGATGTTTGTAATTTTAAATTAATAAAACCAGGTCCGGCAATTTCTGGTGGTTCGCAAATTTCTGATACATCTAATTTTTCTACAATAGCAGTGGCGATCGCTCTTGGTTGCATTCCCAATTTTTTACTCAAAGATAAAGCCACATTGGCTTGAAAATCACCAAATTTAGGATTACTTGCAGGTACTAAAATGGGATCTACTTGAGTATAATCTGCTCCAAATGCAGCCGCCAAAGCTTGTTGTAGTTTAATTTTTAGTTGTTCTTGTGTAGCTTTCATGTTCAAATCTTATTTGTTCTGATCTGTATTAAAGGTGCGATCGGCTGCTAGAAATTGTTATATTGCCAAATGCTTGATTATTTTAACCTGACAACAGTTAATTACGAATTACGAATTACGAATTACGAATTATTTTAACTGTTCAGTGTTTTAACCACTGTCATTCCTTGAATCCGCCAATAACCTTGTTTGCGAATTAAATCATAACGCACCCGCAAGCGATCCTGAGAAGTCTGTTGAAATTGATTTCGTTGATAAAAGTGGGTAACTTCCCTTACTGTAGCTTCTACCACGGCATTATCTGACATATTGCTGGTTTGATTGACAAATTCTACCTTGACATCATGTTCATACTTGCGATAGCGTTTTTCTGCTATATCCTGCTTGACAATTGATTGCCATTGTGGTATTGCAGAAACAGTTAAAATTTCATTTAAACGATTAATTTGATGATCTGGACCAAAAACAGCGGCTTTAGTGGATAACCACTTTTCAATCACGTCCTGGGCGATCGCTGGTGTCAATTGACCTTCAGGTACTTCTGGTTTGCTGCTATTGGGTTCAGGAATGGTGACTGGTGGTTGATTCAATTCTATAGCCAAGGGTGTTCCCTGGACTGTTGGTTGGGGGAAAAACACATTGTTAAACCATCCCCAGACTGTAGAAACTAACAACCAAAAAACTAACAAACCTCCCATAGATAGAAACACCAGCCAAACTAAGCGAGTTTTTGCATTTAATGAGTTAGCAAAAGTGCGCCGTCGTCGAGCATGAGAATGTTGATGTTCCGAAACCAGACCTCGACTATTAACTGCAACGGGCTTGCGCCTTCTACGCTTTTTAGTTTGACTCGTTACATCATAATTACCGGCATTGATTTGCTGGTAATATTCAGTTCCTGCCTCTTCTGCTGTCGCCGACGGTTCTGGCATTTCTGGGGTGTGACTGTTGCTGTATCTCCTAGAATGCCATTCTGGTGGAGAATAGTTAGCAGATTCGGGTACTTCGCTGGGTGCTGAGGTGTAAAACTCAGGATCAGGTGTATAGTTGTGATTTACTGTCCCATTACTAACCCCATGATTAATCCCATTACTAACATTGTGATAGCTGTGATAACGGGTACTATTAATTGTTGGTGAGGTAAAAAACTGTTTATTAATTGTAGTCCATTCATCAGTTGCTTGTGTATCTTTTGGTAAAGCTTCTAAATAAGCTTGTACCTGTTTATCAGCAAAATATTCTTTTAAAGAAGCTTGTTTTTTGACTAAATCTCGAAAATGAGGAAATACCTCTTGTTGTAACCAATGTTCACAGTACAAACACAATCCTGGTAACAAATCTGGGGAATCTTGAGATTTTTCCCGAATAATAGCTAAAGCTTCATATTCCTGACTTAGTTCCAAAACACGAGTTGCTTCTTCGGTTTGTCCAAGTAACAAAGCACAGAGAGACTGTTCTAAATGCACATCTTGGCGCTTACCAAGACGAATTAACATTTGCTTTGCCTGACGAATTAAAGCTGGTTGACTTTGGGCAAAACCCCTGGCGATTAGGGCATAAACTGCTAAATATGTAGACACAGCAGAAGGACGCTTACTTTCAGCTTCAAATAATTTATGCTGTTCTGCAACTGTCAAATGGTTGCGTAACTGTTGAATAAATCTCAGAAAATCATCTATATTTAAACCAGATTGGTCATTACCACTACCATCAATTCCACCCCGCTCTTCTAAAATACTGTGTAATAATTCTAAACCTTGACGGCGTTCTTTGGTTTTTTCTAGAGGTAGTTCCAACAACTCTAGAATTCTATAGGGGCGTAGCTTACACAGATCTGCGGCAATTTCCGCTTGCACATTAGGAAACAGACCTTCACGCATTAGTAATTCTTCCCCAGTTTCCAATGATATAGCAGCATTTTCATAATTACCTTGCTGCCATTGTTCCCGTCCCAGTTCCAAACAAGCTAAAGCCACTGTGAGAATAATATCTGGCAGTTCAGGACTGGCAAAAAATTCCTCACTGTTAAGATGAGATCCTATTTTCACCCCTGCGGGTTTATTTCTATTTACTAGGTGTGGACGACCTAGCTTCAGCACTAATTCGTATTCTCCCAACTCTTGGAGAAGCAATAAAGCACCCACTAATTCATCTGGGGCAATTTCGATGCTGAGACTTTGAACATCGTGATTGCGGTTAATGGTTTCGGTGCTGTTTTCTAATAGCGATGTTGCCCCAAGCCGATCTGGATTGTATGCTTGGGCTAGATAAGCCTGATCGTAGGTACTGCGTTCTCTGGGATTTGATAAAACCACGTAAGCTTCTTCTATGAGTTGTTTACGAGAGGATATAGCTGCAATGGAATATTCCCGTCTTGGCAATTGAACAATGCGATCGCTATAAGCTTGCCGCAATTGTTCCTCACTTGCCGCCAACGGTAGTCCTAAAATTCGGTAGTAATCAAGCGGAATTCGCACAGCCTACTTCCCCTGCACTGTGTTTACGTGGCATCTCCCAGAGACGGACATGATTAACCTAGAGCATTCCAGGCTTGTAAAACCGTGCCATAATCATAGCTTTAATAATACCGTGTATAATATACCAGTTGAGTGTATATCGTAACAGTTTTTTTTGTTTCTTGCTAAGAATAAATATATCCCCAGAATTATTTTCAGCTTTTGATTTAGCACAGCACCAGTATTTCCCCCAAGATATTACCTGATGCACTAGCCTAAAGTAAATTAGCTTTCGGTTATCATTGCCTTATGTATGTTTAATGTATCTTTGCCTTATTATATATATCTGCTCAATTATAGATATATTCTTATCAGACTTTTACATTTCAACACACAACTAAAGCTTTTGATAGTGGTAGAGATGTTGAACCAACTATAATATAAAATTCGTAATTTGTTTTAGCTGTTTACAGTGTCTTAGTAATAAAACTGCACTACAATTGATTAATCCTGATAACTTAATAACACAATATAGCACGATTAATTTTTTATGACCATTACTTAACAAGGAGTAAATTTTTACACAAAAAATTTCAATGACTGTGGCAACACCAAGAAAGAGTAGGGAAGAAGATTTTTGAGGCAGACCTGATATTAAGATCAGAAAATTGTTAATGGCTATGCAGAAAAACGACTATTCTGATTGCTAACTTAAAGAGCGAACATAAAAAGCCACAGTTACGACACCAAAGACCAAAAATAGGCAATAAACATTAAAAAATGGCAAAATTACACCTTAACTATTCCATACCAATCTTTTTTAAGTCAGAAATGAAGATTTTATAGTTAGCAGATTGACTTTTACCAAGGCTGCCCTATTTCCAGCTAACATTATTAAGACTTGCTTACAGCAGATTACAGAGAAATGAGGTGGAGAATCTAATTTCAAGGTCAGATACTAAGGCCGTTTTACTCTTGACTCTTGACTCTTGACTCCTGTAAGGGCGAAGCATTCGGGCAACCCATGATCAATTTTTGTCCAAGGCTATTTTCCTGTAAGGGCGTTCGCGAAGCGTGCTGGAAGCATCAGCATTCGGGCGATAAATTATCAATTTTGATCACAGGTTATTTTCCGAATGCTTCGCCACTACTTCGCCCCTAGTTCGCCCCTACGACTCCTGACTCCTGCTATAACTTTAAAACCGTAGCTTTAACTTTTACGACAGGGATACTTCACAATAATGGTTCAAGAACGCACGTTACCCAAATTTGATACTTCTACAGTCCAGATTACCAAAGCAGAAGGACTGGAATTATACGAAGACATGACTTTAGGGCGCTTTTTTGAAGACAAATGCGCCGAAATGTACTACCGGGGAAAAATGTTTGGTTTTGTCCACTTGTACAACGGACAAGAAGCCGTTTCCAGTGGTATTATTCGGGGAGCAATGCGACCTGGTGAAGACTTCGTTTCCAGTACCTACCGTGACCACGTTCACGCTTTGAGTGCAGGAGTACCAGCTAGAGAGGTAATGGCAGAATTATTTGGTAAGGCCACAGGATGCAGCAAAGGGCGCGGTGGTTCTATGCATATGTTTTCTGCTGAACATCGTTTATTAGGTGGTTATGCTTTCGTAGCTGAAGGTATTCCTGTTGCATCTGGGGCAGCTTTTCAAAGTAAATACCGTCGAGAAGTCTTGGGAGACAAAACAGCAGATCAAGTAACTGCTTGTTTCTTCGGTGACGGTGCTGCTAACAACGGGCAATTTTTCGAGACTTTAAATATGGCAGCACTTTGGAAACTGCCAATTATTTTTGTGGTAGAAAATAATAAGTGGGCGATCGGCATGGCTCACGAACGGGCAACATCAGATCCCGAAATTTACAAAAAAGCCAGTGTGTTTAACATGGTAGGCGTGGAAGTAGACGGGATGGATATTTTAGCAGTGCGCCAAGTCGCCCAAGAAGCCGTAGCCCGCGCCCGTGCAGGGGAAGGACCCACCCTCATTGAAGCCCTCACCTATCGCTTCCGTGGTCACTCTTTAGCAGATCCCGACGAACTCCGCAGCAAAGAAGAAAAAGATTTTTGGTTTTCTCGTGATCCGATTAAAAAGCTAGGTGCTTATTTGGTAGAACACAACCTAGCTACAGAAGCAGAACTCAAAGACATTGAAAAGAAAATTCAGGGTGTGATTGAGGATGCGGTGAAATTCGCAGAAAGCAGTCCCGAACCAGATGCGAGCGAATTATATCGCTTTATCTTTGCAGAAGACGAATAGGTTGGGGACTGGGGACTGGGGACTGGGAAAGAAGCAGGGGAGCAGGGAGCAGGGGAGCAGGGGGAAATTATTTGTATTTTCCCAATCACCAATCACCAATCACCAATCACCAATCACCAAATATGTTTACCATTACTGAACAACAACAACAATACAAAACCTACATCCTCGCGGATACTACTGCTGGTTCTCATCTGGAAGTAGTACCAGAAAGAGGGGGTATTATTACTCGTTGGCGTTTGCAAGATCAGGAAATTCTCTATTTAGATACAGAAAGGTTCGCTAACCCAGAGTTAAGTATTCGTGGCGGTGTCCCCATTTTGTTTCCTATCTGTGGGAATTTGCCGGATAATACTTACACCTACAACGGTAAACAATATACTCTGAAACAGCACGGCTTTGGGCGAGATTTACCTTGGGAAGTGACAAACCAAGTTACTGAAGGTAAGGTTAGTTTAAGCGTAGTTCTCAAAAGTGATGAGGTAACACGCGCTGTTTATCCTTTTGATTTTCAGCTAACCTTTATCTACACGCTACAAGGTAATTCTTTGGTCATCGATCAGGTTTATCAAAATCTGTCTAATGTGCCGATGCCGTTTTCGGCTGGGTTTCATCCCTATTTTCAGTGTGGTGATAAGTCCCAGTTAGAGTTTAATATTCCCTCTGGACAGTATCTAGACCAGAAAACCAAGGAAATGCACCCGTTTAACGGTCATTTCGATTTTGCAAGGGATGAGATAGATTTTGCTTTTGGTCATTTGCGGAGTCAGTCAGCAGCAGTTACAGATCATAGCCGCAAGTTGAAATTGACCCTTGACTATGATGATATCTATGCTATGCTGGTCTTCTGGACGTTGAAGGGTAAGGATTTTTATTGTCTTGAACCTTGGACGGCTGGACGCAACTCGCTCAATACTGGTGAAAACCTAACTGTGTTAGCGCCAGGAGCAAGCAAAACTACCTCGGTGAAATTAACTGCGGATTTTTTCTAAAAAACAGTTGACAATCTAGAGAGAGTTTGTTATATTAAAAAAGTTGCGAAACGCAAAAGGGTCGCTAACTCAACGGTAGAGTACTCGGCTTTTAACCGATTAGTTCCGGGTTCGAATCCCGGGCGACCCATAAGAAGCCAAATAATGATGATATTTTGTCTGAATCAGGATTTAAGGATTTACAGGATTTTGTATTTTGTCTGAATCAGGATTTCCAGGATTTAAGGGTTGTTGGAGATAATAAACTATGCTAAAGACTGTTCAAGGAATCTACCGGAATGGTAAAATCGAGTTAACTGAAATTCCAGCCAATATCATAGAAAGTCCAGTTTTAATAACTTTTATAGAAACTCCAACTCCAGAAAATATAACCATCAAAAGTTCCACAGAAGAATTATTTTCTCCCTTACGAGGTAAAATCAAATACTTTGAAGATATCACCACACCCACAACGGAAGAACGGGGTGAAATATGACAATTAGTCCCGACAGCTTTTAGTCTAGGGATAGGGGGCGTTGTAGTTCGCCCCGTCGGAGTTATTCCCGGCAAATGAAAGGTATGAGATCTTTGTCTATGTTTTTTGGAACTATAAATACAAAACCACTGGAATGACAATTAGGTTGTAGTTTCACCATTGTGATTTTCCCATTGTTGGGTTCGCTGCCAACAAAACGCACCACTCCAGTCGCACCTGCAACGGAAAAGTTGGAGCTAGTCAACACTTGCTGAATACCCTTCCGTGTAGGGTTTTGCTCTAAAGCTTTACTTAATACCAACACAGCATCATAGCTATTGACACTGCGCCAAGTAATCTCTGTGTTGGTGGGGAAATTAGTGATTTTCCACAAAGTTTGAGCTTGCTCTGCAAACGCGGAGTTAATTTCGTTCATGGGATGCCAAGGTATTGCCCAAACTGTGCGTTTAATTCCTGGTGAAGATGTAATCTGATCTGATGTTAATAATTCAGGATTGTAGAGACTATTACCTGCAATTATCCAAGATTGGTTGACGTTTGATTGAATGACTTCTAAGGCTTTTTTAATGCTATCACGCAATCCCACACCAGCATCAGGAATCAGGACAATTGCCGTTGCTTTTTGCCTTTGGGCTTGATTTAATGCTATTTTGGCATCAAATTTATTGCTGGCGAGATTAAAAGCTGGTTGGTGGTCAATCACATGACCAGATAACGACTTTGCTGATGCTCGGAACTGACTTGCTAGAGATTCAGCATACTCACTACCTTCACTATAAAAAACCGCTGCTTTGCGTTGTTTTAGTTCGGAAAATACATAAGTTGCCATTCTTGGTCCGGCAACAGCAGTACTAGAGACGGTCCGGAAAAAAAAGGAACCTTTGAGATTATGGGAGGTTGCAGTAGGAGAAACTAACACTAATTTTGCTTTGCTATAAATAGGCAAGGTTTGTTTAGTGGTGTCGCTGGTATAGTGACCAACAACAGCTAGTAAATCACGATACTTTACCAAACGCTGGGCAACTTTGCGGGCAGTATTGAGGATTGCACCTTTAGCATTTGGACGATTACTATCATCAGCAATGATAATTCGCAGAGGCTGACCTTTTTCTAGTGCCTCAGTTTGAGCTTGAGCCGCACCCCTGAGTATTTGTAGACCCATAGCAGTAGAACGTTCTAGGGAAACTGCAACGGCAATTGTATAAATCTTATTGGCTGGGAATTGGATTTGAATTTTGGCATTATTGAGGTAGATTAAAGTTTCTGCATCTGCTTCTTGATTGAAAGCGTCTTGAAATAAAATCACAGCCTTCGCAAAATTTTGCTGGCGATATTTTTCAATAGCTAATTGTTTGGCTGGTGGAGGCTGACCATTTCCCCAAAAACTACTAGGAATCAGACTTTCTTCGCCGCAACTGAGATGATCGTATAGTATTTGGTCACAAGTGCGAGGCATAGTAATTTCTTGATATATTTGTTTACCACCAATTAGCAGCAAAACACCACAAGTTGTTGTTAATAATAATTTTTGCCATTGCAGGTGGGGATGTTTTTCAAGCTGCGTGATTTGCTCAAGAATAACTTGCGCGTTTTTTGGGCGTTGCTTATAGTCAGCAACGGTCATTGTTTGAATTAGGGTAATTAATTTTCTCGGAGTTTTTGGGTCTGTGATATATTTAGACCAATTACGTAAATCTTGATAGTTATCGCTGGCCGGGTCAATACCTGTCAGTAAATAAATCAAAGTCCGACCCAGTGCATAAAAATCTGATTGTAAAACAGCGTAACCGTCACGTTGTTCGGGAGCAGTGTAACCAATGGAATGAATAACTGTCACCTGCTTACCGTTAACAATAGTTTGGGTTAATTTCCGTGCAGTCCCAAAATCAATTAACACTAATTTGCCATCAGGACGAAGCATAATATTTGCAGGTTTAATATCCCGATGGAACAACTTCTGCTCATGAACGAATTGCAAAATCTCCGTTATTTGGGTCAGCCAATTTAATGCTATTTTATAAGATGTTAAATATTTATTTTTAGATAGCCAAGTTTGTAAATCTTGTCCTGGTATTTTCTCCATGACAAAACAGCGTAATTGGCGATTTGTATTTAAAACAAGCGGAAATATCACTTCACCAACAGGTAACCCAGGATGTCGTAAACTGATCAGAATTGATGCTTCTTGCTCAAAGAGTCGCTCTAGTTCTGGTGAGACTTCTTTGAGAGATTTAAGAACTTTCGGCTTTTCTGGGTTAAGTAAATCTTGAATTTCAAATACTTCTGTATACCTTGTATAGTTATCTTGTTCAGCTTGCAAGGGATGTTTGATTAAATAGCGATTTTGTAGTATCAGCGGCGTTTGACAGTTTTGACATACGGCACAGTTATCAGGATTTTTGCGCCGTGAACAATCGGGATTGATGCAATAAGCCATAAACTCAGGACGATCACCAAATAATTAAGCAAATAATTAAGCAAATAATACAGATATTTTAAATGGAATTACGCAAAAGTACCAAAAAGCTTACGTACCGTAACGAAATCATGTCATCCTTGGCGCTCAATAATGGCTAATCAATAATTTGTCAAGCTCACTTTTATATTAGTGACTGAGTGAGCCAAAACTGGACTAGCGCACACCAACTAATTCAGCGAAATTACTAATATACCTCAGCATTAAGGAGAAATCCATGAAGCGTTTTATCTCAACTGCTGCTGCTACGGTTACGTTAGTCCTTTCGTTGTCTACACAAGCGATATCTGCTGTGGGAAAAGCCCACGATCAGATTAAAGCTTCTCCTAGTACGGCTTTAGACAGACAATCATCCATCATCATGGAGTTGAACTCTGAGCAAAATGAGGAAACATACCTCAATCTAGGTGTTTTCTGCTTGCTATTCGGAAACTGGCAAGGGGCAATTGAGAATTTCGACCAAGCTATACGTATTAATCCTAACGTTGCTGAAGCTTACGGCATCAGAGGTATTGCCCGTTTGCAATTAGGAGACGTGAAAGGTGCTACTGAGGATTTACAGAAAGCGGCTGATATCTTTCAACACAAAGGGAAAATAGCCGAGTACCAAGAGGTAATGAACATAATTAAAGAAATTAACAATAAATCAACTGATGCTGTCATCAGTTAGAGATTAAGACAATCAATCATTTGTCAAATATTAATAGTGATGAAAATCATGAGTAAATCCAAAGGTTTTATTTTCTTGAAGCAATTTCCTTTATCATTGCAAATTGCGATCGCTCTCATTCTAGCCACCATCCTGGGAATTTTACTTCGGTACGTTTGCCAACTCAATATATTGCTTTATTGATTACGGTTGATTGGTTTCTTGATCGTTGTCGCACTGCAATTAATCTGATGGGTGATATGACTATTAGTTGTTTGTTGGATGGTCAAAAACAGCAAATTGAAATTGGTAAATAATTCTGAATATGTTCCGTATTTGGGAGATGATTTATCTCACGCAGAGGCGCAAAGACGCAGAGAGAATGAGAGTTTTTAAATGCAGGGGTAAGATGAATCGCATTATTTCTGGATATTTATTGAATGTGACGCGCTACCAGCAAACTTACTGGCTTGTAGCTGGGACAATTATTGGCTATGTTTGCTTTGTGGTGATATTGGGAACGACTCGGTTAGTGATTGGTGTTGGTGGTGCGATCGCATTAGGAATGATAGCGTTTTGGTGTTGGAATGTGAACCAAGCTTTGCCAAAATCAACACACAATCTATTAGAACGCGAGACTTTTCTGGCGCATTTGAAAAAACTTGAACCCCAGATAGATAAAAGTTATCAAAATTCTCAAACAACTTGGCGACAAGCTTATCAATGGGCAGAAGCAACTCAACAATTCGCTACTCAAATTGCTCAAATAGAACCTAGTTTAATTCCCGAATTATTAGAGGCTTTGTATACCGTAATCTCTCTGACGCAGCAGGTAGTTTTCGCTTTAATAACAGTTAATCAAGTGCAATCTTCCACCTATCGTCCCTTAGCAAAGGAACAGTTACAAGTTAGTTGCGATCGCCTCCAACAAACACACGATGAATTACAACAATTACAGGATCAAATTCTACTCTCCCACCTCAATCAGACTCATCCTAATATCAATCTCCCCAAAACTTTGCAACTGATAATTACAGCAAATAAAACTGCCATCTATTAAACTTCTCATTTCCTCATCTTTGCGTAATATCAATTCTGTATGAAGATGCGATGAATTAAGATAAATGAACCACAGAGACGCAGAGGACACAGAGAGAAAAGTTCAAAAATTTGGCGCAGCCTCAAAAAGAAATGGTATAAGCTAAAATTCCATTATCCAAAAACAGCTATGAAACTTTTTAGAAAACTCCGAAAACACATCGTTGTCTGGTTTTTGTGCGGTTTAATTAGCACATCAATATTCTCTTGCACCACCCCCAAAGTAGATTCTTTTGAAAGTGCTTACCGGGTTTTAAAAGAATCTTTATTACCTCAAATCTCCATCGAAAAAGCTACAATTTCTGATGCAGTTGCCCAAGGTTACAGTATTAAAAAATTAGCAGAACCTTTACCAAATCTGGAAGATTTTCCTCTCTATGGTGCCAAGCCATCAACTGATAGTAATATTGCTTATGTTGAAATTTTTGGTTCAGCGGAAAAATCCAATGCCCAAAAGCAAGATGAACGTTGGTTGGTGGATGTTGCAGAAGCCTTTAATGCCAAGAAAATTACTAACAGTTCCGGGCAAATTCTTCAGGTAGGAATTCGCAATATTCCCTCTGGTACTGCCACAAGAATTTTAGCTGCTAAAAAAGCAAGTCCGGCTGGGTTTTCCCCTTCTAATCAGCTATTGTTAAAACTTTTGGCATCTGAAGGAGTCACAACTTCAATTATTACTCCCAAATTAGTATCTGACTTTGTTGGTTTTGTGGTGGATGGGAAAGCTAATCAAGAACTAGCAAAAAACGGTGATGTCACCTTTGAAAAACTACTAGATGCTATTTTATCGGGCAAAATCACCGTTGGCTATCCCAATCCTTACAGTAGCAGTACATCTTTAAATTTACTGTACACTTTATTTTGGCGGAGTGCGGGACATGATCAAGATGGTAAACCTCTCACTACCTCAGAATTACAATCACCACAGGTAAATTCGGTATTTGATAAATTTCAAAATCAGGTGTTAATTACAACGCTGACAACTCTTGAATTGAAAGATATTTTTATCCGCGACAACCAAAAACTACAAGCGTTTCCTCTACAATATCAAAGTTACCAAACTTTGAAGAAACTGCCAGGATTTGAAGATGTGGTGTTTATCCCCTTTGGAGTACCTAATGATAATCCTTTGGTGGGGTTTAATTGGAATACTGCGTCCCAAAATGAAGGTTTACGGCGATTTAGTGAATTTGCTTTATCTCCAGAAATGCAGCAGTTAGCCAAAGCACAAGGCTTTAATGCGGATGAACAGTTCAAAAGTCGGGTTTTACCACCCATTCCTAATGGTGCAGTTCTGAAAGCGGCGCAGTCTTATTGGAAACAGCGTAAAGACGGCGGACGGACAGTTAACTTGATGATGGTTATTGATACCAGTGGTTCAATGGAAGGCGATCGCCTACAAGCTGTCAAAAACAGTCTGCGAATTGCTGCACAGTCAATTAATCCTGGTAACTATGTGGGACTAGTTGCATTTAGCGATCGCCCTCAACAAATACTTCCCCTTGCTCCTTTTAATACACAACAACACAAACGTTTGTTAGCGGCCGCTGATTCCCTCATCGCTGATGGAGAAACAGCTATGTACAACGGGATGATAGTCGGTTTATCAGAACTAATGGAACGTCAAAAAACTGATCCTAATGGAAGATTTTATTTGCTACTGCTGAGTGATGGTGAAGTGAATACAGGATTACGGTTTAACGAAATCGCCAATGTTCTCAAATATAGTGGTGTGCGTTTCTATCCCATCGGTTATGGAGAAGTTAATCAAAATGAATTACAAGAAATTGCGAAGTTGCGAGAAACTACTGTGAAATCCAGCGATCCGCAAAAACTACAAACACTATTCACCGAACTGTTGCAAACCAACTTGTAAGGATTCAGGTAGTTTAATCAATAAGGTCGATCCCCGACTTCTTCTTTTGATAAGTCCAATAAATTATGACTAATGGACAGAAGTCGGGGATCTGATTTCTTCAGAGAAGAATTACACCAACTTGTGAATAATTTGTAAATGTATGAATCGTTCTTTGTTCAAAATTTTAGGATGGGGTTGGGGATTATTTTTGATTGCGGGAGTGGCGATCACACAAATTTCTCCACGTGCAATTTTACTTATTGATAAAAGTTACTGTCCTCCTGAACAATGGCAGAAAGTAGCACAAACCTACGCTCAAAAATATCAAACTTCCCAATTACATACAGTAATTTTATTTGATGATTTGAGCCAAGAAAAATTCTCACTTCCACCGCAACCATCAGTAATTAGCCAGTTATCCACCTACGGTCGCCCAAATTTAAAACGACAATCTCAGCTACAGAAAACTTATCCAAAAGCTCAATTATTGAGTTGTCGTTTGATTAACAATTAAATAATCGCTGTACGCATTTAAGAATCACGGGTTGTAGATAAAATCTTTCCATTGCTTCATCTTTGATTGTTTCTATCAACGCTCGTCGTTTTAAAGATAAGAGTGCTGCTAAAATATCGCCATTAGCAGCATTATTTTTGAGGTTTAAGAGTATTTCTTGACGAGTGAATCCTTGTAATTTAGTGGCTAAAAACTCCATAATCATTTTTTCTAAAGGAGAAATTTGTTCTAGCCATCGTGTTACCAGGGGAGCAAATTCACCAGAGACTAATGTTCCAGAAGCAAGAAACTCTCCCACATCTCCAGCAAATAATTCATGGATGAAATTGGCGGCCATATTCAGAAATAAGGGATTACCACCATATTGGTTAACTAGAGTAATCCACTGTTGAGCATCAAAGGTAAGTTGATGATGCTGCAAAAGTTCAATTGCACCTTCCATAAGTCCACCCAGGGGAAAAATCACCGCACCCGCAGCAGTTAAAAGATTTAATTCCTCTGGTTGTTCGCGGCTAGTGATCATCACACAACTATCATGAGACGTTTGCACAACACTGCGGAGAAAGTCTGCATATAGTTCATATCCTGCACGATATTGTCCCCCGCGGTTACCGCCTAAAATTGCATCCCAACCATCAAAAATTAGTAGGGTTTGCGGTGCTAAATCTGGTGGTTTATCTGTTGCTGGTGGGTTGTGGTGAAAGGAAAACCACAGAGTTTGTTGAAAATGCGATCGCCTATTTTCTGCTAATTTTACAGCTAAAGCTGTTTTCCCAATACCTCCTATTCCTGTGATGACAATCAGGGGTGTTCTTTGTTCTATTGCTTGGCTAAGTTTCGCTAGTTCGTAACGTCTGCCAAAGAATAAGGGAATATAGGGGATTTGGGTTGTATTAGCTGTATTAGCTATGGAAGAATTGAGAGGACGTTCCACTAAGTCTTGCCAATTTAAACCCAAAACCTGACAAAATGCTTTAAATGCTGAGGCATCAATGGCATCACCTTTAAGGAAGCGTTTCCATGTCGCTAAAGATACCCCTGCTGCAAATACTTCGGCATTTTCCCAGTTACAGTTAGGTTCAATAACTTGACTGGTTTGTTCTAACCAAAGCGGATTATCAATTGTCCAACCTTTTTCTTTACGAGCTTGTTTAGTAATTTGCAATCCAGTCTGAGAAAGTTTTAAGCTAGGCATTACACTAAGTTGGTGAGTGTTAAAAATTGTCGTTATGACAAGGCAACAAGCAAAATAGCAAGAGTTGATGAATTTTATCCTGTTCCTATTCCCTGTTACTAATAACTAAATATCTTTAACCCGTTTAATTGCCACTAGTGCCTGATAAATCATAGCTGCAACTTCAGCCCGTGTGGCTTCTCTGGTAGGTGCAAGCAGTTTGGGATCTGGATAATTAACAATAATTTTGTGTTGGTTGGCGGTTGCGATCGCGGTTCTGGCATATTCAGGTACTGATTTTATATCAGTGTAGGCAGTTAATAAATTGTTATTAGCATTGTTAGCTGGTGGTAGTCCGAGTCCGTTGACTAGGGAAACTAACACCTGTATTCTTTGCACATTTTGATCTGGGCGAAAAGTGCGATCGCTAAACCCACCGACAAAACCACCTCTAGCAGCTATGTGAATGGCTTTAGCTGCCCAAAAATCAGCGGGAACATCTATAAATTCTATTCCTTGACGTTTGGGTGTAGGGTTAAAAGCAGCGGCTATTAAAGCCGCATATTGGGCGCGAGTCATGGCTTTATCTGGTTGATAACTACCATCAGCAAAACCTTGAGTTAAATTCATACTCACCAACGCCCGAATATATGCTTCTGCCCAATGTCCTACCAAATCAGAAAATGAGGGAATTTCTGTATCTGGTTTGACAATGTAGGGAGAAGAAATAACTTGTGCCTCACCTCTGGAAACTAAAGCTTGATAAATTAATGCTGCTACCTCTGCACGAGTAATTTCTCTGAGTGGTTCTAATAGTTCTATTTGGGGATAATTGACTATTAGCAGTTTTTGAGTAGCAACTGTGACTGCATTTGTAGCATAACTAGGAATTTGGGCGCGATCGCTATACACATTTAACCCGTTAGGATTACTGCCTGTAAATTTTAAACCATTAACAATTGATACTATCGCCTGTACTTTGGTTAAATTTTGTCCTGGTCTAAAAGTACCATCGGGAAAGCCACTCAAAAAACCGGCATCAGCCGCACTAGCAATAGCTGAAGCTGCCCAAAAATCAGTTCTGACATCTTTAAATCTATTCAGGTTATTACTAGCAGGTAGTTGAAAAGTCTTAGTAATTAAGGCAGCATATTGAGCGCGGGTAATAGGTGTAGCAGGTCGAAATGTGCCATCAGGGAAACCACTAATAAAACCTTTATTCACCAAAGCTTCTACAAACGCCGCTGCCCAATGTCCATCTAAGTCTGAAAAACTGGTACTAACAACTTGACTAGGAGTATCGGCTGTAGCAGCGAGAAATTTTACTACTCCCTGAACTTGGGCAGGATTTAACTGATTGCCTACAGAAATCACTTTTTGAGATGATATATTTTGAATATCAAAATCTTTGTGATCACGAAAAATATTATCAGCCGGATCTTCGGGTTTACCCAACTCAGGAACAGCATTACCATTTACCAATAAACCACCTTGGGTATTTTGGCAAATCAAATTTCGTCGTAATACGGGACTAGCATCACGAGAAAGGGCTATACCTATCGAGTTATTGGCAAGTTTGTTATTGGCCACTAGAGGGGCTGCAAAATCGCTAATAGCTATCCCTACAGGGTTATTTTCAAATACATTCCGCAACACTTCCCCTTTGCTATAACGTGCCATCATTAAACCACTGGCAGCATTTTGGACAAATACATTATCTAAAATGGCGGGTTTAGCCTTACCAGTTGCAAATATCCCTTCCCGTCCACATTTACTGAATGTATTATTAGCTAAAGTCGGTGCTGTTGATTCAATCCAAATCCCAGTACCTTTAGAAACAGGATTGATCACTGTTACCCCTAACAAACTGGCATTACCTAACAACAGCAATGTGATATCTTGCCAACCAAAGGTAGGACTTTGATACTCACCACTGCCAGAAATAATAATTCCCTGACCTTTGTTAGATTCGTTACCTACTATGAGCATTTCCCCAGGAATAATCAGCGGAAAAACTTCACCTGTAGCCTTGCTATATGTTCCTGGTGCTAACTGAATAATTCCTGGGGTTCTGGTGGCTTTCAAGGCACGGGTGATACTTTTTAACGGACTTAACCGAGAACCTGTATTAGCATCGTTACCTGTGACGGGATTTACATGGAGTGTCGCAACAGCCATAATTGATAATTCAGGATTTATAATACATAATTAATAATTTATACTTTACAGCAGGAGTCAGGAGTCAGGAGGAAGAATATTTGTTTGTAGCCAGAATTTACAGGAGAAAGTTTTTTCATTAATTATCAAGAATGAATCGAAAACTCTCATTAATTCTGTATTCTGTATCCTGAATCCTTACGACAATTGTTTAATTCACTGTTTACTTCCAGGTTTACAATCTCTCCTTTCTATGAGAAAAAAAGAAAAAAAGAAACAATTTCCTATTTCCCAATCTTCTCACTTTCAGGTCAGGAGAAGTAATTGTCAGATGCTTCTAATTCTTCCTTCTGACTCCTGACTCCTGACTCCTGACTCCTGACTCCTGACTCCTGACTCCTGACTCCTGACTCCTGACTCCTGACTCCTGACTCCTGACTCCTTGCAAATTATCAATTATCAATTGACAATCGAAACTGATTAACAACCTGATCTAATCCTACGGAATGGGCAGCTTTAAATAATAAGCGATCGCCCTCCTTTACATAAGTATTTAATCTGGTTACTAAATCACTATGAGTAGCAAAACATTCACAAGGAATTCCTTTTGCACTATCAGCAATAATTTCTGCATCTTGGCTATTAACTAAAATCAATAACCCATCTAAATTCAATTTCTGCACCATTTCCCCAACTTGTTGATGTAATTGTGGGGATCTGTCTCCTAACTCCTTCATTGCTCCTAATACGGCAATTTTCCGCTTTCCTGGTGTATCTGCTAATAACTGCAAAGCTGCTAACATCGCTTCTGGGGCGGCGTTATAAGTTTCATCTAAAATTACAATATCATTAGGTAATGTAAACCTTTGCGATCGCCCTCCTGGCATATTCACAATTACCCCTTTTTTTAGGGTTTGCCAATCAATTTCTAATACCTTAGCTACTGCTAATGCTGCTAAAAAATTAGTGGCATTATGACGACCTGGTAAGGGTAATGGTAAATCCATTCCTGCTACTTCTATAGTTTCATTGTCAATTAATTTCCCTTGAATATCTCCACCGGAAAAACCATAACTAATCACTTTTCCCTGCCAAAATTTCTTTGCTATCTCCATTAATAGGGGACTATCGTAATTGAGAATTGCTACACTATCATCAGACATTTCTGCTAATAACTCACATTTAGCTTCTGCGATCGCTTGTTCTGAACCTAGTAGCTCAATATGTGCTGTTCCCACATTAGTAATCACACCGATATTTGGACTAGCGATTTGTGTTAATTCCGCAATTTGTCCCCTTCCTCGCATGGCCATTTCTATGACTGCAAAATCATGTTCTGCACCCATTTCTAACAGCGTTTTAGGAACACCTATTTCATTGTTGAAATTTCCATAGGTTTTGTGAACTTGTCCTCTAGTTCCTAAAACTGCGGCGATCAGTTCCTTGGTTGTGGTTTTACCTACTGAACCTGTTACCCCAATTACAGGAATAATCAAGGAATCCCGCCACCATCTAGCAATTTGCTGATATGCCTTCAGAGTGTCGGGAACTTGTAATACAGGTATGTCAGGGTTTTCATCAGTATACTCTACAATGGCGGCAATTGCACCCTTGGCGATCGCCATTTTTACAAACTTGTGTCCATCGAATTTTTCGCCGCGTAAAGCTAAAAACACTTCACCCGGTTGTAAAATCCTGGTGTCTGTTTGGATACCCTTGCTTACTTGAGCTAATGCAGATGCAGATAAATTTACAGGATGGGCTGATAGAACTTCAACCAATTGGGATAAAGTAGCCGAAACAGACATACTGATCATCAATAAAAGTTAATTACCAAATCCTACAATCTTTGAGGACAGAATTGACACTCCCTACATTGTTGAGGCGAAACCTAAATAGGGGTTGCTGAGAAAGTCTTTCCGTGAGGGCATAGGAGTCAGGAGTCAGGAGTCAGGAGTCAGGAGTCAGGAGTCAGGAGTCAGGAGTCAGGAGTCAGGAGTCAGGAGTCAGGAGTCAGGAGTCAGGAGGAGATTTGAAAATTTCTTTGCCATCTCTTGAAATCCCAAA
>NZ_JACJPT010000079.1:0-23758 GCF_014696195.1 Sphaerospermopsis sp. FACHB-1094
CGGTATACCCTTCAAAACCCTTGCACTAATTTCTGTGTTTATCAGCCTCTAACCTTTGATATATCAAGGTTTTAGGTTTATTCAGCAAACCCTACATATATTTTTGCCGCTGACAAAAGTTTTAGAGGTGTAAAAACAACCACGGACACCTTCCACAGTGCTGATATAGCCATTTGTACTGGTGGAATGAGCCGAAAATTATTAAAATCAGTAGGTATTTCTGTGAAAATTTATTTTTCTCATGCAGAAATAATTGAAACTCCATCAGTGGATCTGCGGTTACGCACCTTAGTCACACCGGCGATTTTACAACGCCTTCAATTAGAAATTGCATCAACTCAAAATGATCAATTATGGGATCAACCTGGTGAAATAGTACCACCTATTTTAGATGCAGGTGCAGTCCAGTTTCTTGATGGTAGTTTGCGTTTAGGTCAAATTAGTCGTATTCTTACAGATCCCCATGAACAAATTAACTCAGAGGAAAGTGAAAAATGGTTGCGAACAAGTATCACGCACATATTACCAGCTTTGGGAAATTTACCAGGAACTTGGCATCATTGTTTAGTTGCATTTAGCAAAGATAAATTACCTTTAATTGGTACTATTCCCGAATTTGAACATATTCATATTTTCTCTGGTTTTAGCAGTCCGTTTGTTTTTGTTCCACCTTTAGCACAACGCTTTGCTAAATTTCTATCTGGACAGGAAGATAAGATTATTGATCAGTTGTTGACGCTACCCGCCTGAAAAGGACGGGGATTCTTGTTTCAATGGTAGGGACAATTCATGAATTGTCCCTACATCTTTTTCGGAGAGGTCTAATTAGGGGTTGCTGAGAAAGTCTTTCCGTGAGGGCATAGGAGTCAGGAGTCAGTAGGGGCAAACCCCCCGTGGTTGCCCTCTTGTGTCAGGAGGAGATTGGAAAATTTCTTTGCCATCTCTTGAAATCCCAAAAAATGCACACTTTTTCCGGTATACCCTTCAAAACCCTTGCACTAATTTCTGTGTTTATCAGCCTCTAACCTTTGATATATCAAGGTTTTAGGTTTATTCAGCAAGCCCTAATTAATGATGATCGAACAAATCTAAATCTGTAACTGCGCCAACGCTACTAGAGGCTACGAGTTTAGCATATTTAGCTAACACACCTTTAGTATAGCGGGGTGGACGGGGTTGCCAGTTGGCACGACGACGGGCTAATTCTTCATCAGATACATTGATCTGTAATAACCGCGCATTAGCGTCAATGGTAATGCTATCACCTTCTTCTACCAAGGCAATATTACCACCAACTGCGGCTTCCGGGGCAACGTGACCAACTACCATCCCGTAAGTACCACCGGAAAAACGCCCATCGGTGATTAAACCCACGGAGTCACCTAAACCTGCACCAATAATAGCAGAGGTGGGAGCGAGCATTTCCCGCATTCCTGGACCGCCTTTGGGTCCTTCATAACGGACAATTACCACATCCCCAGCTTTGATTTTCCCTGCCAAAATGGCATCTAAACAAGATTCTTCTGATTCAAATACTCTCGCAGGTCCGGTAATGGCTGGTTTTTTCACTCCGGTAATTTTAGCAACTGCACCTTCAGTAGCCAGGTTGCCTTTGAGAATAGCTAGGTGTCCTTGGGCGTACATGGGGTTATTCCAAGGACGGATCACATCTTGAGCGGGTGATGGTTCGTCAGGAATATCTGCTAAAACTTCGGCTACAGTTTGTCCTGAGATGGTGATACAGTCACCATGTAACAGGCCATGAACTAAGAGCATTTTCATGACTTGGGGAATACCACCGGCTTTGTGTAAGTCTGTGGCTACATATCTACCACTGGGTTTTAAGTCACAGATGACGGGAACACGACCGCGAATGGTTTCAAAGTCGTCTAAAGTGAGTTCTACACCAGCAGCACGGGCGATCGCCAGAAAATGTAAAACTGCATTGGTAGAACCACCCACGGCCATAATCACAGAAATGGCATTTTCTATAGATTTACGGGTGATAATTTGCCGGGGTAAGATTTGTTTACGGATAGCTTCTACTAAAACGGCTGCTGATTTGGCGGTACTTTCGGCTTTTTCTTCATCTTCTGCGGCCATTGTGGAGGAATAGGGTATACTCATGCCCATTGCTTCAAAGGCTGAGGACATGGTGTTAGCTGTGAACATTCCTCCGCAAGAACCAGCACCGGGACAAGCGTTACGTTCTACTGCGAATAGTTCATTTTCATCAATTTTACCGGCGCTGTGTTGACCTACTGCTTCAAAAGAACTGACAACGGTTAAGTCTTTACCGTCATATTTTCCGGGTTTGATTGTGCCACCATATACAAATATGGCGGGGATGTTCATGCGTGCCATTGCTAACATAGCACCGGGCATATTTTTATCACAACCACCAATGGCCAGCACACCATCCATACTTTGCCCACTACAAGCGGTTTCGATAGAATCGGCGATGACTTCCCGGGAAACTAGGGAATATTTCATTCCTTCTGTTCCCATTGAAATACCATCACTGATGGTAATAGTACCGAAAATCTGGGGCATTGCTCCCGCTTCTTTTACACCAATTTCTGCTCTTTGGGCGAGTTTGTTAATCCCCATATTACAGGGGGTGATGGTGCTGTAACCATTGGCAATACCGACAATGGCTTTGTTAAAATCTTCATCTTGGAAACCAACCGCCCGTAACATAGCCCGGTTAGGCGATCGCTGCACCCCTTGGGTAACTACTTTACTTCTTAAATTTTCTGCCATTTTTATTGATTCCTTCTGTACCATGATCGCTATGATGGCGATTTTTGTAGGTTTTGTAGGTTTTGTAGGTTTTGTAGGTTTTGTAGATATTTATTCTCTCAAAAAGTGGTCATTGGTTATTAGTTTCTTAGTTATTGATTTATTAATGATTGGCTTATTAATCATTGGTGATTATTTATGTATCAAATAAGTAGTCGTGTAAAATAAATTTTATAGTTAAATCTTATAGTTAGATTTTATAGTTAGATTTTATAGTTAGATTTTATAGTTAGATTTTATAGTTAAATTTTATAGTTAGATTTTATAGTTAGATTTTATAGTTAAACGATGTTTTAAAAGTGCTATTCCGTGAAGTAATGTAATTAAAATCATGCTATAAGCTGTTACACAGCTAAATTGTATGATCCTAATATTCTGAACTCTTGTTTAACAGGCAAGATGCCTGTTCCACTTATACAAATTAAATGAACAACAGCTTATCACTTTAAATTACTTAGTTTACAAATCTTTAGAAATTGTTAAAAAAAATTTTTTAGGTATAAATTAACTCCTATTAAAACCTCTCCCTTACAAGGTGAGATGCTTTAAAAAACCTTAAAAAACCTTTTACGTAGTTATGTAATGACTTATGTAACAAGTGTAGAGATGTTAGTTTCTCGTAGATTATTAGTTCTGTTTTATACTTTTTTAACAAACTGCTACACAAAAAAAAATAAAAAAAATAAAAAAAATATACTTCATTTCAAAACTGTGTCACAACTATTATCGTATAATTAGATTCAAATATATATAGTGTCATCAAAGTAATCTGTGTGGGAGTAGTATACATAGGCGATCGCGCAACAGGCAAGACTCACCTAGCACTAGAGTTAGCCAACCCCGATGGTGAATATGTCAAAGTTAGTAATCTCGATTATGACAATCTGAGATTGTTATTGCTGGATGAAAATTACCAAGGCAAGCCCACGGATGCAGTAGCACCATATCAATATTATTTAGATATGAATGTGCGGCTACCATCTGGGAACAAGCAGGTTTTAGTAAATTGGGTTGATACAGGGGGGGAGGTATGGCGAAAAAGTTGGCAAAAAGATAATACTGATCGGTGGATTCAATTTTTAGATCCTATTCGCAATAGTGAAGGACTATTACTCATTATTCCACCCCATCGGGGGATGACTTTTCAAAGTGGTGTGGATGTAGAACAGTTCCCCACACAGAAACAATGGTGTAATCGTTTTGAGAGATGGGTAACATTTTTCCATCAACAATGTCCAAAAGTCAGACATTTGGCTATTTGTATGAACAAAGCTGATTTATTTTGTAATTTATCCACAGAAGGAGGAAAACTAGCTTATAAACCCCACGGTAGTTCCCTCAACTGGCAACAACGACATAGTTATGTTTTACAAAGATATTTTCGTCCGATTTATTCCCAGATAGAAAAATTAAATCAAGGTATTGATGGCGGTTCTGTGCGGTGTTTCATTACATCTATTTACCATCGGAGTCTCCTAGAATTACCTTGGATTTATTTAGGTAGTTTTTTGGCTAAATAGGTGTAAATCATGTAGATATTATGGATATTATTCAACGATAACAAAGATTTGAAAAATCATTACAAGGGTGTGATATGGGCAATATTCACGTAATTGGACCACAGGCTTCAGGAAAAACTACTTATTTAGCAGCTTTGGCTTATCAACCAAGTAAAGCAGCTTGGAGAAAGAAAAATTTTAAAGTTCAAGCATTAAATGACGAAACCAAAGAATTAGCAGATAATGCAGAAAATATTATTGTAGAAGGTGCATCTTTAGAGCCTACTCGGACCAAGGTTACAACCATTGATGATTTAAAAGTTTACTCATTTTTGATTGAAATCCAGAAAAAATGGCAAAAACCAGAAAAAATTAATTTAGCTGTCCGTGACTATCCAGGAGAAGTTTTTAAAGAATTAGAATCTGTATCTGCTGATCCAGTCCATGAAGAATTTATGAATGAGTGTTTAAGTAAAGATACTCAAGGGTGTTTAATTTTGTTAACTGAGTGGAAACAAGGAACAGATAAATTTTATAAACGAGTTTTCAAAAGGTTCATAGACTTAATGGATAAACAAGAAAGATTGCAGGATTTACGGTTAGCTGTAGCCATGAGTAAATGTGAAAGAGGGGAACTGTGGCCTGGTAGGTTAGATCCAGAAAATGATTTATTTGCCATTCATTTTCCAGACACCCTGACATTTTTAAAAGACAATATTCCTAGTAAAAATCTACAGTTTTATGCTATTTCTACCTTTGGGGTTTTACACCGTACAGATCCACGACCAAATCGCAAAGAAGAATTAGGAAAACAGAACAGATATTCTGTTTTAAGAGAACCTGAACAATGGTCTCCCTATGGAATGATTTCCCCTCTTTATTGGTTGAGTACAGGTAAGAAGATGAAAGAAGATGCTTAATTTATTTAAAAGTAAAAATCAGACCCCATTACAAAGTAGTGTAGTGTTACGAGTGATAGGCGATCGCGCTTCTGGAAAAACCACATATATGGCTTCTTTAGCACGGTGGCCAAATGCTGATCCTAACAGTCCAGTGCAAGCTGTAACTGCTGTAGATGAAGGTGGAGAAGAACTGATCAGCAAAGCTCAGAATATCTTAGAACAAGGGTTACAACTAGAACCAAATAAGTTAGAGAATATTTCAGAGGTTACAAATTGCACTTTGCAAATAAGTCTAAAAGAAAAAAAAATAGGTTCTCCATTGTTTAACCTGAATATCAGTTCTAAAGACTATACAGGGGAATTTTTTAGTGACTTATTACATCAAAGTCAAAATCCCCAGTTAGAGGAATATTTAGAAGATTGTTTACAAGCTAATGGTATTATGTTTTTAGTTGATGGTAGCAGTCGCCGTAAAGACTTAGAATATGCCAATGGTTTAGACAAATTGCTGTTAGCACTGGATCGGAATGATATCAATGGCAGTAAGCGCCGAATTGCCTTAGTATTGAATAAATGTGAACAATCTGATTTATGGGTAAATCGAGATAAACCAGGATTTTTAGCATCAGCGCGGTTTCCCCAAGTTTGCCGCAAATTACAAGCTTGGCAACAAATGGGAGGAGGAGAGATAGAATTTTTTACAGCTTCTGCTTTTGGGATGTTGGGTAATAAATATCCCGAACCAAATGTTAACTTATTAAATAGGAGTAGAGGAGGAGTGAGAGCAGTAATTAAAAATCCTAGACTGTGGCGGCCTTTTGGTTTAGTTGCGCCCATTTATTGGCTGGCTAAAGGTTCACGTCATCCAGAGTTAGATCATGTATGAAAGAAGTTAGCCATTTTTGATCTTACCCTCACCCTCTCCTAGAACACCGATTCATTAATCGTAAGGGCGAAGCATTTGGACGGAATATGAACTGGTTTCAACGATAGGTTATCAGCCGAATGCTTTGCCCCTACTAAAACCAAAATTTTATCGTAAGGGCGAAGCATTCAGACAGAATATCAATGGTTTTAGCGATAGGTTATCAGCCGAATGCTTCGCCCCTACTAAAACCAAAATTTTATTGTAAGGGCGAAGCATTCAGACAGAATATCAATGGTTTTAGCGATAGGTTATCAGCCGAATGCTTCGCCCCTACTAAAACCAAAATTTTATCGTAAGGGGGAAGCATTTGGACAGAATATGAACTGGTTTTAGCGATAGGTTATCAGCCGAATGCTTCGCCCCTACTAAAACCAAAATTTCAAAGCCTCTCTCCTTGTAGGTAAAAATAAAAAACATGATAAACAATATGAGTTCACCAAACATTGAAATCCACGAATTTAGTACAGGTATTCACATTCAAAAACGCGATAATGGTTGGGTGTCCCTTGGTTTTACGGGACAATATATGAACGCTACTATTAACCCTATTCCTCAAGTTGTAGAAAGGGCGATCGCTAATCAAGAATTTGCTTTAACTGAAGGTGCATCTAGTGAAAAACCGGCAATTATTGGGCGGGTAGTAGGAAGCGGTGATGATCCTTGGTGTGTAATCGCTGTTGTTACACGAGGAGAGGATGAAGTGGGACGCAGTGCGGCTTTTTATCGTTATTTTTTATGTAAGGGAGATAAGGGAGATAATAGTTATTTACGGTATATATTGGCTTGGTGGGAACAAAATCAAAAACCAAGATTTAACCCTTTAGATGTTAAAGATAGTCCTCATTTATTTACAGTTACAACAGTTACAGGAGAAATTCCTACACCTCATCCTACAAAAGAAGATGAATCTTTACCATTTGCACAACAAAAACCGATAGTTTTACCAGTAGAACGGCAAATTGATTTATATACTCTTAACAGTTTAGCTATTAGAAAATCTAATTCATATAACAATGGTTTACCTGTATCCTGGGCGTTTAATGTAGAAGCACTGGTAAAACCAGAACGTTTCCAAATAATTCAACCGGCATCACAAAAAGCCTATGACGGACTAACACGAGCCATTGCTAATGCTAGTCAGATTGTTTCAGCAGTTAATTTTGATGAAGCAGCGTTAAAGGCCGGGATTCGCAGTTTAATGAATAGTTCCCAAGTCAAACCGGAAGCAGTGGAGGAAATTGTTAAAGCTGTAGAAAATGAGCAAGTTACTGATGAATATTGGGAGAATTTATTTAATGGTCAAGGTGCGGATAAAGCGATCAAGCAAAAAATTTATAGTCCGCAAATGGTAAGATTGATGACAATAAGGGCGATGGTTTTACCAGAGACTTTACCGCAGTTTTTGGCATGGTTGAAGATTCAACCTGGTAAAAAACTTGATGAAAATCAAATGATGTCTTTAGAGTTGCAAAAAGCTATTCGGAAATCATTCCCGAAAGAACAACTATCAGCAGGAATTAAATATCTATTACCCAAGTTATTAGATGAGAAAATATCAGTAGATAGTCTTAGTTGGTTGTTAGCGATGGAAGGTAGTGCTTGGGTTTATGCTCAAAAGGAATTTTTTAATGATATTAAATATGATTTACAATTAATTCATGATCATTGTTCTAATTCTAATAACTTATACCCAAATTCTGTTCTTAAAAATCAAATTAAAACTCAAAATGATTCATGGCAAAATAATTTGAAATGTGAAAAGAAAATTTGGGAAACGTTAATACACAATTGGAAAGGTATTCAACAAAGACTCTATATAATCGAAGGATATCAACCTTTAGCTGAATTATTTGAAAATTTCAAAGAATATGATTTAGCTGCATATTTTTATCAAATCCAAGAGGGAGAAGTCAAAAAAGATTTATTTGATCTAGTAACTGATTCACCATACCGTCGCCGATCTTCATCTGTTGTTTTTGGTTTAAGTCTTGTACGAAAAAAGAATTTAATTGATCATGCCTTTGATTTTATTATTTTTATTGTGGAGTATGATATGAAACTTGGATTGGTTGTTCCTCTTTCCCTAGTAATCTTAGTTAGTGGTTGGTTTATCGGTACAAAAACTTGGCAATCTTATACTAGTGCAACTGATATTGAAAAATCTTTGTGTAGTAAGACTTTTAACGATCCTCAAGAGAACAAAGACTGTCAGGTTATATTGCGAAATAATGACGAATTGACAGGTAGTGGCATTTATCCTTTTAATGAAATCAAGACATTAATTCCAGCGATTGTAAATGATGTTGTTGAGGAAAAAATTAACCCACAAACACAAACAGCAACACAAACAACAACAACATCAACACAAACATCAGTAGATAAAAACCAGATAAAAGAACAAAAAGAACAAAAACAAAAAAAACAAGTTTCAAACGAGCTAGAGAAAATCTTAAACAAATCAATATCAAAAGAAAATAAACTTCAATACGCGGCTTTATCCCCTGGTAAAGAACCAACAGACTTAGCGACTCAACAGCAATGGGTGAGAGCAATTTATATTTATCAAATTGATAAACAAATACCATATCAAAAAATCGCAGTTAATAATGGTGAAAAACCTAAATGTTTCTTGTGGATTTTCTGTCCTAAGAAAGAGGATTCTAATAACCAAGCTATTGATGCAAAAGACTCTCAGCTTTATAAAAAATTGAGAGAAGATATTGAAGCAAAATTTTAATTAATTTATGGTCAGGGTTTAGCAGTGCTAAATCCTTTACAAAGGGGGGCTAAGGAGGGTATTTCAAGGATTACAAATAATGAGCGCGATCGCTTGTGTTACCCTTTTACCCCACCCTAACCCTCCCCTTGTAAAGGACTGGATTTTCCGGTTTCTCACCTTTGTAAAATCGCTATTCACAATATTCACAACTTTCATGAACTCACAAACACAAACATCACTAAAATTAGCGATTCGGAAATTAATCCACAGTTCCCAAGTCAAACCGGAAGCAGTGGAGGAAATTGTTAAAGCTGTAGAAAATGAGCAAGTTACTGCTGAATATTGGGAAAATCTCTTTAATAATGAAGGTGCTGATATTGGAATCAAGGAAAATTTTGGTTTTGCATTGCAAAACTTCGGGGTATTTTTTATACTAGTGGTAATTTACTTGATTGCCGCAGGTTCAAACAATAATTAAGCGGGGCTACAAAATTTATGAGAATCTACCTTTACATCATAGCCGGGATTACATCAGCCTTACTAGGCTGGAATATAGGTCAATTTTTCCTCACAGATTTAGGGTTATTATCACAATTTCCCGAAATTGTCTTATTTCCTTGTATAGCAATTTCCTTAGCATTTGGTATGGTGATAAATGAAATATTTATCAGCAACCCTACCAGACCAAAACGCAGTTTGCAAACTGCCAAACAACCCCTATTAATCGCCTTGGGATTAGGTACACTTTCTGGTTTAATCGCTGGTATTATTTCCCAAATTCTCTTTTTGCCAATTATTCGTGTACCTACACCTATAGTCAGAACATTAGGATGGTTATTAATTGGTAGTTCTGTAGGTATTGCGGAAGGTTTAAGTTGGCGGTGGTATAGTATAGAAGCGGGAAGTAAAAAACGCTTTCAACAAAGATTAAAAACTAGCGTTCTTGCTGGTATTGGTGCGAGTTTTACCGCAGCAGTTTTGTTTGAAATAATGCGATTAAGTTGGGGGACAATGCCGGCGGAATTTAAAGGTATAGAAGATCCCATTGGTTTTAGCATTTTAGGTCTTTTATTAGGTGCTGCTTTTAGTCTCACCAACTCCCCTAGTTATATTGCAGCTTTGCGGGCGGGTAGAGGTTTTGAATATGTGGAATTTAAAAATTTTCCTCGACAATATATAGAATTTAATCATGATGTTAAAGAATCTGTAGAGTCTGTAGAGTCTGAGGATGATGTTAAAGAATCTGTAGAGTCTGTAGAGTCTGTAGAGTCTGAGGATGATGTTAGAGAATTTGTAGAGTCTGTAGAGTCTGTAGAGTCTGTAGGGTCTAAAAAGGATGCTCAAAATCCACCAATACCAAATATCAATCAATCTTATCCTGCGATTGATAAGTCTTACCTATCATTTATCACAGAAAATGACAATATTAATGATGATGAAATTGAAGAAGGTTTATCAATTCAGTTACCTGGTAATGGTACAATCAGAATAGGCTGCACTGTTGAAAATACACATATTTCTATTCCTGGTCTACCGCTCCATGTTGCTGATATTAAACTAGAGAAAAGGACAGCTACTCTCATTCCAGATCATCAGTTTTTTTATGCGATAGAAGTAAATGGAACTAGGTTGAAGTCTCGACGCAGTATTCCTTTAAAACATAATTATGTTTTAACTTTTTATACAACAAGTGTCGATGGTATTAATGAAGAGAAATATTATCGTTTTGTCTACTATAACCGCTTTTTAGATCCCCAGGCTTAAAGACATGGTAAAAACAGAATTTACAACAGAATTTCCAGATGATCAAATATTGTCTGGTGGACATACTTCGACAAGCTCAATACAAGTCCTGCCCGCCCATCGAAAATCAAAAATTATCAGTAAACAAATCATATCAATTATAGGCATTACCAGCATTACAGGCAAGATGCCTGTTCCACAAGAGTTGATTAAAAATTGTTTGATTGGTAAGTCTTTAGCTGTATTTTTGTTGGTACTTGGTGCTTCATTTAATCCTACTTTAGCAGCAGTTAAAGAACCTGAAATTGTGGGTAGTCCTACAATTAAAAATGATAAAGTAACAGTTAGAATTAAGGTCAAAGATAAAAATGATAAACCTGTTATGGGTTTACAAGATACTAATTTTAAATTAACAGTTGATAATCGGACAGTCCAATTTAAACCTAAAGATTGGAAAAGTCCAGAAGAAAGTGTACCTCCTCCTGCTTGGATTATAGTTTTACTTGATTTTAGTGGTAGTATGAATCAGGTAGATAGTAGGGGAATCAAAAAAGTCACTGGTGCAATTAAGGCGATTCGGCAATTTACTAAAATTTCTGGAGAGAGGGGAGGAAATACACAAATTTCTATAGTTCCTTTTGGTAAGTCTGGCAATAATTGTCCTGAATATCCTGTGAATAAAGAAACTTTAGATAAATTTCTATCAGCCGATGATGTTAAACTAGGAAATCTTCTAGATTATTTATCTGGTTTAACTCCCTGTGCATCTACAGATTTATATGAACCTTTAACCAAAGCTGTGAAGTTTTTAGGTAATACAGAAGACAAGCGTTTTAAATTACCAGAAAATTCTTTCCAACCACAACCAAGACTATCAATAATTCTCTTGTCTGATGGTTATCATAATGCACTGAATGAATACGCTGATTTTGAGGCTTTAAAAAAGTTACTTAAAGGTCATGAAAACATTACAGTACATACTTTAGGTTATGGATTGACACCACAGGAATTAGGTATAAAATATAAATTAGGTAGACCGGCTACCCGTGGTGATAAAAAAGTTCCTGAAGCGGAATTTGTAGACCAAAAAAGATTAGCGGAAATTGCCAATTTAACGGGAGGTATTGCGGAGTTCTCTGGTGATGCAGAAACAATAGGAGAGAACTTACAATTATTTTTAAATGCTTTATTGGGAGAATATGAAATTACCTATACCCAACCCAATGCAGAACGAGGATCTAAACATAATATTAAAGTGAGGGTAACTGAAAAAGGTAAATCTGTGGATTCAAAACAGGTAGAATATATTATGCCTGTGTTTGGGCGATCGCTTCCTTGGGAAGTTCGTTTAATGATGGTTATAACGGTGTTATTTATCGTTATTGTAGGGGGGATAGTTCCTTTTCACTATTGGGGAAAATATCTCAAAGCAGAAGGTAATAGATGAATTGAAATAATGAATTTAAAGAATGAATTGAAAGAGTGCATTTAAGGAATACAAAGGAATGAACTTGATGAAAATTCTTAGATTTTATGTAAGTGTTTTGAGTTTTTATTTCCTGACTGGTTGTTTACCAATTCAACCACTTAATGAAATGGGTATTTTTCAGAATAGTTCTCAGAATAATTCTCAGAATAATTCTCAGAATAGTTCTGGATGTTCTACCCAACCAACCACAGTTTTAAAAACCAACGATGTTAAACTTGTTTCTCTCAATTCTCAAACCATCACAGAGTCAGGGATGGTGACAAATAATAAATCACTTGGTTACACCTTTATAGGGAAAACAGGTAATAAGTTAGTTTATCAAACAAATCAGAATATTTGTATTTGGGTTTATACACCAGATAATAAATTAATGAATAATCCTGTTTTACCTGTTGATGGTAAATATATTATCCAAATTGCTGCTATGGAAGGTGCAACTACTTTTGATTTAGCATTGCAACTAGAAGATAATACCCAAGCTGTTAATTTATCATCTTCTCCTACACCTATAACAACGACTGAGATAGAAAAACCATCTTCTCCTAAACCTGTAACAACAACTAAGATCAAAAAAACTCAGACACAAAAAACAACTAATAATATCTCACCAAAAGAAAATATTTCTGAAAAATCAATATCAGTATCAACAATACCAAATAGAATATCACCAGCAAAAGCTATAGAAAACTATTATACTATGATTAATAATCAACAGTATGATTCAGCTTGGGATATTTACCCCACAGAAGTTAAAGAAGACAAAGAATTACACCCTAATGGTTATGATTCTTTTATTGAATGGTGGACAAAAGTTAATTATGTCAATGTTAATAATGTTAGTATTGCATCGGAGAATAATGATTCTGCTATTGTCAATTTTAGAAGTCGCTATGAAATGAAAAATGGTAAATCAATTCCTGTGATATTAAAATTTTATCTTGTTTGGAATCAAGAAAATGAGAATTGGTACGTTACTAAAATTAAGCTAATTAATTCATAAAAATATGAAAATATACCTAAAAAACTTATTTATTTACTCTACCATTGTAACCTTTATCACATCACTCATAGCTTGTCAGAATGATTCTTTTTTACCTGATTTTACTAATTCCTCTGGTTGTAGTGAAAAACCTAAAGTTTCTTTGAATGCAAAAGATGTAGAAGCTATGGTACTAAATGAAAGTACAATTACAAAATCTGGTCAAGTCAGCATTAATAAATCAGTTGGTTACACTTTTATGGGTAAAACTGGTAATAAGTTAGTTTATCAAACAAATCAAAATATTTGTATTTGGGTTTATACACCAGATAATAAATTAATGAATAATCCTGTTTTACCTGTTGATGGTAAATATATTATCCAAATTGGTGCTATGGAAGGTGCAACTACTTTTGATTTAGGATTACAATTACAAAAAGATGCAGAAACTCCAATCTCATCAACCCAACCAACCACCTTAAAAACAAAACAGACAAAAAATTCAAATCGACAAGATCCTGCTGTTTTTATTAGAAATTATTATTTATCTTTAAACAACCGCGAGTATAGTCAAACATGGAGTAATTTATCAGATCAGTTTAAAAATTATTCTAGTAGTTATTCCGAATATCAAAAATGGTGGAATAGTGTTAAAGAAATCAAAATTGGTAACATTGAGATTGTAAACATTAGTAACAATACTGCTAGTATAGATGCTGAGTTATGGTATTATATGAACGATGGTAGAGAGTTTCAAGATACTCGCAATCGTATTTATTTAATATGGAGCGAAAATAATAATACCTGGCTAATTAATGACAAGTCTGAACCATGATGATCCAAGTTAATATTTATCCGAGATTTATCCGAGATTTATCTGAGATTTATCTGAGACTTATCTGAAAAAATAATTTTAGGGAAACTACATGATATGATCAAAAAGTTAATTGTGTGTTGTACCTGTCTATCTATCCTTGGTTGTCAAACAAACGTAAATCCACTTAACTCTATTTTTCAGAATAATGTTGTTACCTCCTCTGGTTGTGGTGATAAACCTACAGTTTCCCTAACTGGAAAAGATGTAGAAGCAGTTGCATTAGATGAAAATACAATTACGAAATCTGGTCAAGTTAGTGTTAATAAACATATTGGATATACTTTTACAGCAACCACAGGACAAAAATTAAATTACAGCACTGATGCGGATATTTGTCTTTGGGTGTTTACTCCAAATAATGAAATTATCGACGGTGGAGAATTGCCTAAAAATGGTAAATATATTATTCAAGTAGCTGCACCCCAAGGGGTAAAAACTTTTGATTTAAAAATAAGTTTAGGAAATTTAGAAACTGCGGTATCTACTCCTACACCTGAATATACTCCTACATCTGAATCTACTCCTACACCTGAATATACAAATACTTCTGAAAACTCTACAGATAATACAGATAAGAATTATGAATCTAATTTAGAACCTAATAATCTTCAACCAGAAAATGATATTTCTCAAGAACAAGCATTAGAATTAGTCCAAAGATGGTATGCAGCAAAACCCCAGATATTTGCGCCACCTTTTGATAGAGACTTATTAGGAGAACTGGCAACAGGAAGACTTTATGCACGAGTAGGAGGTGTAGATGGTTCAATAGATTGGTTGCAAAAATATAATCGTTATTATACTTATAATAGATCAGAAGTTACCAGCATTATGGGTTTTTCCAATTCTGGAAGACTACCATATATTAAAGTTAGAGTGTTACAAGAATTATATCTACATGGGGAGAAAGGAATTGATCAAACAAATTCTGGTGTATATGAAAATGATTATATCTATTTTTTTGCTAAAGAAAATGGAATTTGGAAAATATATAAGAATGAGAAAATATGAAGATAAGGTTGAAGATTATTTTAATTCAAGGATGAATAAAAAATATCACATTTGTGTTTTTGGCTAAAAAATAAATTGATGCACATTAATATAAAACTAATATGTTGAACCTACTTAATCGCTTAAAAAACAACAAACCTCTACTATTTGCAATATACGGCGCTGGTGGATGTTTGACAGCAGCAATTTTATTAGGAGAACCATTTTTAGCCTTAACTAAATCTGATACACCTACCCAAAACGAACCCCAAGCAATAGTTTTGTTAATTGACACATCCTCAAGTATGAGTGATGGCAAATTAACAGAAGTCAAAACCGCAGCTAGTAAATTTATAGAACGTCGTAATTTACAGACGGATCAAATAGCAGTCGTCAATTTTGGTATAGACGTTAAAACTGTTACTCCTCTGACAAACGACATTAACACTTTAAATAATGCCATTAGTAGTTTATCAGAAGATGGTTCTACACCAATGGCTCAAGGTATGGATACAGCTTTAGGAGAATTACAAACAACTACATTAAATCAGAACATCAATAATAATATCATTTTATTTACCGATGGTATACCAGATGATCCCAATTTTGCCTATAATTCAGCCTTAGCAACTAGAAACGCAGGAATAAAATTAATTGCAGTCGCTACTGGAGACGCGGATATTAATTATTTAACTCAAATTACAGGCGATCGCTCTTTAGTATTTTATGCTAATTCCGGTCAATTTGATCAAGCATTTCGCAACGCAGAAGCTGTAATTTATCAACAATTAGTTGAGTCTAATTCTAGAGAAAACTATAGTATTGGTGATTTATTATTACGTATGAGTGGTTGGACAGCATTTTTAGCAATGGGAATATCCCTAGCTTTAATTATGGGACAAAACCGCTATATGCGTTTACCTTTATTAACAACAAAAAAAGGAATTATTGCCGTCAGTGGTAGTTTAATAGCAGGAACAATAGCAGGTACAACAGGACAATTATTATTTTTAGTATTTTCACCTCTATCTAATATAGCATTACTAGAAGTTGGTAGAATTGCCGGCTGGGTAATTTTAGGAGCGTTAGTAGGAGGAGGTACAAAATTTTTCGTTCCTAATTTAAACCTCAAAAATGCCTTAATAGGAGGAACAATTGGCGGGGGAATTGGTGCTAGTGGTTTTTTAATTACTGCTAGTATTTTTGGTGATATTTTGGGGCGGTTATCCGGTGCATCTATCCTGGGATTTTTCATTGGTTTAATGATAGCGTGGATAGAACAAAAACAATTAGCATCAGCACCATATTTATTGGTACATTGGACACCCACCGAAAAAACAACATATTTATTAGGGACAAAACCAATTTTAATTGGTACATCTTTAAATGTAGAAATTCCTGTAAATGCTACTGATGGATTTACACCAATTACTGCTAAAATCTTCAAAGAAGGAGAAAATATTATTATGGAATTTAATCAAGAATATGCGATGATGAAAAAAATGAAGAAAACAACTCAAGATTTAAAGATTGGAGATACTCGGAAACTAGGACAAATTACCATAGAAGTCAAGGATAAAACCGCTAATCAATAGTTAACTAATAATGGTTAAATATACATTTTACCTCAAAATCCAAAACTCCAACGAAAGGTATGAATACACCCTAGATTTAAACCCCATGCAAGAAGATACACCAGAACAGGTTTTTACTCCCACCCTCAAGGAAAATATTCGGACAACATTACAAAATCTCAGCTTATCAGCAATCAAGGATCACCAACTTAATAACATTATTCAAACCTGGATAGAAGATATTAGAGAGGGTTATAGATTTAGTTCCCTAACTCTCAATTTAAGATTATTGATAGAGGAGAACATTGACAAATTACAAGAAACCGGCAATCAAGAAACCCCGAAAATTATTAACCCAGATATATCAGATATAGAACCACAATTTGGGATGTTACCACCTTTGAATTTTGTGTAATCATGTTTATTTAATCATTCAACAATCATTCAATAATCATTCAATAATCATTCAATAATCATTCAATAATCATTCAATTAGGACATAAAAATGCAGAACGCTATTAACGTTAATATTACTCCCCATCGGGAATTTATGCCAGCAGACAGCACAGCACAAAAATTATTTGTGATGTTGAAATTACGTCCCATTAAAGATGTAGCTACAAGTCGCCCACCTACCACATTTACCTTTGTGATTGACACCAGTGGATCAATGTATGAAGTAGTAGCAGGAGATGTCAAACCTACAGGTATTACTTATCAACAAGATGGGAAACAATATGAACAAGTCACAGGGGGAAAATCAAAAATAGATATAGTGATTGAATCCTTGTTAGCATTAGTAAATTCAGGAAAATTAACAACAAGCGATCGCATTGCCATAGTCCAATTTGATGATAATGCTTCCCAAATTATTGGGTTAACCAGTGCTACAGAAGTCCAAAAACTAGAAACCGCCATTAACAACCTGAGAGAATTTTCCGGTGGTACACGCATGGGTTTAGGATTACGGAGTGCATTTGATTTGTTAAGTGAACAACAAATGACAGTCAAACGTATCCTATTATTTACCGATGGACAAACATTTGATGAAGATCAATGTCGGTCAATTGCTAATAATTTAGCCACTAATAATATACCAATTACAGCCTTAGGAGTAGGGGAAGAATTTAACGAAGATTTACTGACTCATCTTAGCGATTTTACAGGAGGAACATTACTATATATAGTACCAGGAATTGCCAAAGGTACAGAAACATCAATTTTAGATTTACCTCATAAAATCATCGCTGAATATAGCCAAGCCCAACAAGAAGTTATCACCAATTTAGCCTTAACAGTAAAAACAGTCAAAGGAGTAGAACTAACCCGCGTAGTTCGTGCTTATCCTACCCAAGCAGAATTTCCTCTCAATCAAGATCCTTATCCATTAGGAAATGCGATCGCTAATGACGAAACCATATTTATTTTAGAATTTACCATTAATAACCGCCCCGCCTCTCGTGTACGTATTGCCCAACTAGGATTAACGTATGACATTCCTGGGCAAAAAATCCGTGGTGAACTACCACCACAAAACCTAATTATTCAATTTATTCCCGGAGAACAAAATGTAGCCCAAGTTAATAAAGAAGTCATGGATTATGTACAACAATGCAACATATCTAACTTAGTTGATCAAGCTACTAGAATAGCAGAAAAAGACCCAGAAAAAGCCGAACAGATATTAGAAACAGCCCGACGGATGACAGTTAAAATCGGCAACACAGACATGACAGAATCCTTAAATAACGCCCAAGCAGAACTGCGTAAAACCCGAAAAATCTCACCAGGAACTCGGAAAACAGTCAAAATGGGTGCAAAAGGTAAAACCGTGAAAATGGGTGACGATATTAATGAAATGCCATCAGAAGAAGAAATGCGAAAACTCACAGGAACATAGTAATTGATAATTGATAATTGATAATTGATAATTCCTAATTCAGAGTTAGGGGTGGCTGTAAAACCTTGCACGAAAACAATTAATAATTGAAATTCAGGAGAAAAAACCATGATTACTTGTACAGCTTGTGGCTATGATCAAAACCCAGACAACTCAGAATTTTGTAACGCTTGCGGTTCAGAACTGCAAACTATCATCATACCCCCACCAATTACACCCCCACCAATTACACCCCCACCAATCACACCCTCACCAATCACACCCTCACCAATCACACCCTCACCAATCACACCCTCACCAATCATAGAACCAAGCGTAGCACCTACAGTCATTCAACCACCCATACCACAACCTAACTATCCCATAATTACTAATACATCTACTACAAATACATCCACCAATGCTAAAATAATATGCAAACAAATTAACGCCCCCATTCCAGAATTTCTCATAGAGAATAACGCCATAGTAGGTATATTTGATCCTGACGTTGGACCAGTAGATATAGATTTAGAAACATTTTTTGGAGGAGAAACAGTATCTCGTAATCATGGCGAAATTTATCATGAACTAGGAACATGGAAAGTCAAAGATTTAGGTTCTACCAATGGTATATTTATCAAATCCCAAGGACAAACGCGCTTTAGTTCCAGAATTACCATACCCACCCCCTTAAACTCTGGTGATGAAATAGCATTTGGTAAAGTTAGATTTCTATTTCAAACCTTATGAAAAATATGAAAAATCAAACTTCCTTTTTCAAGTTAAGCTGTTGTGCATTTAATTTGTATAAGTGGAACAGGCATCTTGCCTGTTAAACAAGAGTTCAGAATATTAGGATTATACAATTTAGCTGTGTAACAGCTTAAAACTAAATACCACCTAAAAATACCCCCTAAAAATACCACCTAAATACCCGCAAAATTTAATAACCTAAAAATCGGGTATTTATTCTTATTCTCTTTGTAACTCTGCGTCTGGCGCGTGAAAAAAAATGAGTGAAATTACAAATCCATCGCCATTAATAATTCAAGAAAACATCTGTTGTCAAATCCAAAACCTGCAAATAGAAATCATCTCTTACTTAGGACAAATCACACCTGAGATTGATTACTTTCAAGTTAACATCATAGCTGCTGAAAAACCAGGGTTACTCAGAATAGGTGGAACTGACAGCGCCCTCAACCGAGAATTAGAATTAAGAAACCAATTAGGAGATTATAAATTAATTTCTCCACTCCTAGCGCACACCATAGAAGATCATATAAATATTCAAGTTTCTCATTTACCAATTGCTGATAACACAGAAATAGATACACAATCAGAAATTTTCAAAACAGAAACTTTAGCAGATGAATATTTAGCAGATGAAACTTTAGAAGAGGAATATTTAGCAGATGAATATTATCCAGAAACTGAAATCATCACCAACACATCTAATCAAAAACTCCTACTATTAACCTACCTTCCCCACGAAAATCAAACCTTAGAAACTTGGCTACAAACCGAACATACCCTAGAAAAATCATTATTAATTACCAGCCAAATCTGTCAATTATTCCGCTATTTACATCAAAGAAAATGGTGTATTATTAATATAATACCCCAATTTATGCAAATAGGAACACCCATCCAATTCTTTGATTTAACTAGCGCCTATCCTGTCGGTGAAAATCTCAATATTGGCTTAATGGGAAACTATTGCGCCCCTGAATTAGCATACTGTAAATATCCTATTCAAGAAACAATGAGTAGTTACACAGTAGCAGGATTATTATATCATATAATTCACAACCAAAATCTACCTAACGATCCCACTATAGAAATACAAATCAAACCCATTCCTCACCTGTATCAAATCCTGAAGATTTGCTTATCTCCCATCCCCGAAGAAAGATTTACATTAGAACAATTATTAACAATATTAGTTAATACCCGTCAAAAAATTAGCATACCAGATATTACTTGGGAAGTAGCCAGTTTGTCTACTGTAGGATTATCAATAAACCGCCTGAAGAATGAAGATAACTATGGTATTAAACAACAAAAAAACAGTGGTCAAGAAACTATAATTTTAGCTGCGATCGCTGATGGTATGGGAGGAATGTCCCAAGGAGAATTAGCCAGTAAATTAGCAATTAAAACCATATTAGAAACACCCATACCTCCAACAAATCAAACCAAAGAACAATATCAAGAATGGTTAACCTCCTTATTTACACAAGCAAATGAAACAGTATCCAACCAAGTTAAAGAAGGAGGAACAACCCTCAGCGTAATTTTTGCCATATCCCAACAATTGATGATCAGTCATGTGGGCGATAGTCGCATTTATTTACTACGTCAAGGAGAAATAAAACAACTGAGTCAAGATCATTCCCTCGTTGCCATATTATTAGCTAGTGGACAAATTACAGAAGCCGAAATTACCACACATCCAGATAGAAACGTTCTCACCAAATCCATCGGCGGAAAAAAGAGATTAAGCCATGATTACGTTCAAGATTTAAGACAAACAACCTCAGAATTAACAATGAAATTAGCAGATCAAGATATCATTTTACTATGTTCTGATGGTGTTTGGGACTTAGTTTCTCAAACTGAACTAGCGGAAAATTTCACCAATCAATCAAATTTACAAACAGCCGTAAATGCTACTATTAACCAAGTATTAGAACGAGGTGCATCTGATAATGCTACCCTGTTAGCAGTACGATGTTTAGTTAGTTATCTTTAGTTAATCACCAATCACCAATCACCAATCACCAATCACCCATTACTCATTAACATCTATGCAATGCCCCACCTGTCTCACTGATAATGTAGATCATGCTACTATTTGTATTGCTTGCGGTACACCTTTAACCCCCCATTCCCCTACATCAAATCTGCATTTATCCCCAGGAACATTAATTGGCAATGGTAGATATAGAATAGAAAATGTCTTAGGACAAGGTGGATTTGGTATTACTTACGCAGCAACATATTTACAAAATTCCGCAAAAGTTGCCATCAAAGAACTATGGCCAGAAAATGCAGCCAGACAAGGTAATACAGTTTTGTGGCCAATGTCAATTACTCCCGTACAGCGTCAAGAACAACTGCAAAGATTCCAAATAGAAGCCAACTATTTACAACAATGTGTACATCCAAATATCGCTAAAATTTATGAGTATTTCTTAGAAAATAACACTGCATACATGATCATGGAATTACTGGTTGGTAAATCCTTAGATCAGATATTAGCAACAGAAGGAATATTAGCAGAAAATCGAGTTAAAAATTATTTTCTGCAAATTGCTGAAGCTTTAAAAGTAATTCACAGTCATAATTTATTACATCGAGATATCAAACCCGAAAATATTATCATTGTAGATCCAGATCAAGCGGTATTAATTGATTTTGGTGCAGCCAGAGAATTTATAGCCGGTCAAACTGGAGATATGACTAGAATTTTAACACCGGGATATGCACCCTATGAACAATATATTCAAAAAGGTAAACGATTCCCTGGTACTGATATTTATGCTTTATGTGCATCAATGTATGAATTACTAACGGGAAAATTACCCACAGAAGCCACAGAAAGGGCTAGTGCATTTTTACAAAACAGTGCCTTAAATACATTAGTAACATTAGTAGATCCATTAATTGCACCGCGACAACTCCGCCCTGATTTAAGTCTTTTAATGGAAAAAGTCATATTAACAGGAATGCAATTTAGAATAGAAGATAGATTTCAAACTGCTAATGAATTAATAGCGGCACTCCAAGGTAAATTTATTTCTCCCCAACATCAACGGGCTAAACAATTAGTAAAACAAGGTAAATTAAATGATGCAGCCCAAGCATATCAAAAATATTTGTCAGTTGAACCAGAAAACGGGGAAGCAGCCGTAGAACTAGCATTATTACAAATATATATTGATGAACAAGAAGCAGAAATAGATGCTCAAAATGCCATTAAATTACAAGCAAATGATGGCAGAGGATACGGAGTTTTAGGATTGATTAATTGCCGTCGAAACAATTGGCAAGAAGCGGTAAAAAATTTACAAATAGCTGTTAATTTATCTCCTAATGAAACTTGGATACAAGCTAATTATGCGTGGGCATTAGCTAAATCTGGTAATTTAGCAGCAGCCGAAAAAACCATAGATACAGTATTAAAAATCCAACCAGATTGTACTTTTGCTTTAAGTTTGCAATCATGGATATATGTACAGCAACAACAATGGAAGTTAGCGATCCGTAAAGCTACTCAAGCAATATTTAAATTAAATAATCAAGTAAATAATCAAGTAAATAATCAAGTACAAAATCAGCTAAATCATCATGAAAAGCAATTACAAACTAACTTACAAAATAGTTTATATCCTTATTTAATTATTGCTTTAGAAAAAGCCGTTGTCACTAAACAAGCTAATGATGTAGATAGAAGAATTGCAGAATTTATTCACCAAGTACCTAATAGTAGTATAGCTTGGGGTTTAAAAGGTTGGAAACAAGGGAATCAATACTTATGGCAAGATGCACTGATCAGTTTTGAAAAAGCTGCCCATCAAACATCTCATAAAACATCTCATCAAACATCTATTCCTAGTTGGGTATTCCTTAATTATGCTATTACTCAAGAGAATTTAAAGAATTATCAAGATGCCATTCAAATATATGAAAATTATTTACAAACATTCCCACCCCTAGCTTTTCCTTACTTTCGTCTTGGTACTTTATACGCCCAAATAGGAGTATGGAATCAGGCTAAGTTATATCTAGAAAAAGCCATTAAATGTAATGGCAATTATGCAGAAGCATATCATAATTTAGGTTGGGTATTAATGAATATTAAAAATCAAGATGGGGAAATAGAAAATAGCAGAGAAATGTTATCTGCTTATAGTCAAGCTATCAAATTATATACCTTGTCTGCAACGTCCCAAAGTTTGCAAATAGCGGCAAATATTAAACAGGCATTTCAATTAATAGGTGTGAATATTTAGGGATTACTTAGTAAATAGGGTTTGCTGAATAAACCTAAAACCTTGATATATCAAAGGTTAGAGGCTGATAAACACAGAAATTAGTGCAAGGGTTTTGAAGGGTATACCGGAAAAAGTGTGCATTTTTGGGGATTTCAAGAGATGGCAAAGAAATTTTCAAATCTCCTCCTGACTCCTGACTCCTGACTCCTGACTCCTATGCCCTCACGGAAAGACTTTCTCAGCAACCCCTACTTAGGGTTTGCTGAATAAACCTAAAACCTTGATATATCAAAGGTTAGAGGCTGATAAACACAGAAATTAGTGCAAGGGTTTTGAAGGGTATACCGGAAAAAGTGTGCATTTTTGGGGATTTC